>NZ_JBPEHH010000012.1:0-74568 GCF_054177595.1 Haladaptatus ordinarius
ATAGCAACTAATAGGGTTGAAGCAATGTATAGCTATTGTAAATAATTTTAATAAGCTACTCAATGCTCACTTGTGGCCTATGAGTCGTCAAATCGTGCCCCTTTTTACTGCGCCCTCAGACTCCGTATCCAGCACGATATTTGTATCATCCGCGAAGGGTTTCAACGAACGATAGATGACCGGGGACGAGAGTGCTGAGCAACCTTCGTCACCTGGAATTCAACGTCCAAACAGACCAGTCGCGGTCCTTCTCGAGGGGTGGAAATGGGAGAGAGGTATATACGCTCAGCGAACGTATTGTGAATATGGTACAAGATACAACAAACAGGCTCGAGACCGATTCCATCTCCACCCTAGGATGGGTAGCCGTTGGACTCGTGTTCGTTACCGGCCTCCTGCACATCTACGCTGGGGTCATCGAAGGTCGCATACCTGTCGCACTCGCGGGTGTAGGCTTCTTCGGAGCCATCGGTCTCTACCTCTTCGACTACCGCCGCACCCTCCTGTACCTCGTCGGGACACTCTATACGGCAATCCAGATTCCCCTCTGGTACGTTGCCACTGGAGGCGAATTTACCATCGTCGGCTACGTCGACAAGGCAGTCCAGGTCGTACTCGTCGCCCTTCTCGTCTACCTCTACTGGAGGACGCGAACTATAGAGGAGACAGCCCCGGAGACGTCGCGGACGAAGCCCACCAGATAGAACCCGGGAGTGATATCACAAATTACGTCGCGGTACGGGACTCGCAGTAGATGGATGAACACGTCTCGACCCACCGAACGTGCCACTAGCGAACGTGTCGACCATCTCTACGGGCCACTACCCAGAGTAGTCGACCTGGTCGTTTACGCACCCTGGTCGGTGGACTTCTCGTCTGCAATCTCGTCGAACAACGCCTCAATCCGTGTCTCAATCTCGTCTCGTATCCGCCGAACCGTCTCGACGTTCTGTCTGTGAGGGTTGTCGAGCGCCCAGTCGCGAGCATCACCGCGCCACGTCATCGGACAGACGTTCTCCGCGGAACATCCCATCGTGACGACGATGTCCACGTTCATTATCTCGTCGTGCGTAATCTCTCGGGGGTGTTCGTCTTCGAGGGCGAAACCGCCCTCGGCCATCGCCTCGACGACGACGTCGTGGACGTGGTCTGCGGGGTCAGTACCTCCAGTGACGATACGTACCCGGTCTCCGAGGCCTCGGCGGGTTCGCTCGCGCTCGGCGAAAGCAGTCGCCATCTGACTGCGGCCTGCGTTCTGAACACAGACGAAGCCGACCGTGAGGATATCGTCGTCACTCGGTCGGGTCATTCGAGTTCGCCCCGTTCGGGTTTCCGCCCCGTAATCGCCGCAGAGACGATGTACTCGTCAAGGTCGAGGCTGTCGTCCCACTCACGGATGAACTCCTCGCTCTCTTCTTTCGGCGTGATTGTGACGTCGACGAAGCCCGCTGCGGCCAGCATCTCTCGCAGTTCCTCAACGGTCGACGCGCCACCGACACAGGCGGCCACCGATTCGGGGTCTCTCCGAACCGCATCCGGGATAGGGGCCGTCATCACGACGTCCGAAACGGCCAACCGACCCCCCGGGCGGAGCACTCGATACGCTTCACGGAAGACCTGCGGTTTGTCTGGCGAGAGATTGACGACGCAGTTCGAGATGATGACGTCGACCGTCTCGTCGGAGACGGGGAGGTGTTCGATTTCACCGAGACGGAACTCGACGTTCGACGCCTCGTTCTTCACGACGTTCTCTCGGGCTTTCTCTATCATCTCGGGAGTCATGTCGACGCCGATTACCTGGCCCGACGTATCCACCTCCTGTGCGGCGAGGAAACAGTCGAATCCCGCTCCAGACCCGAGGTCGAGCACCGTCTCACCGGTTTCGAGGGACGCGATGGCGTTCGGATTTCCGCATCCGAGTCCCAAATCCGCGCCCGCTTCAACCGAGTTCACTTCGGCGTCGTCGTAGCCGAGGTCCCCGGAATTCTGCGTAGACGAGTCGTCATCGCAGCAACGACTGGCGTCGGTACAGCAGTTCGTCTCGTCATCGGATTTCGTGGCGATTCGAGCGTACCGGTCACGGACGGCACGCCGTCGGTCTGCGGCATCGAGTTCGCCGTGCTTTCCCTCCGCAGCGTTCGACCGCTCGTTCATCCGTCGTCACCTCGCGTCGCATCAAGGGCGGTAACCAGTCGTTCGGCTCGCGCGGTCGTCGAATAGTATCGCCACGTTCCGTCTTTCCGGCGGTTCAAGAGACCGGCGTCGGTGAGGTCGGAGAGCGCGTGACTGACGGCGCTCTCGCTCACGTCGAACGCGGGCGTAATCTCACAGACACAGAGTTCTCCCCCTGCAGCGGCAAGTAGTCGAACGATTCGGTAGCGAGTCTCGTTTCCGAGGGCTTTCAGCGCGGCGAGGTCGGTCGTATATCCCTCCGGAATCGTTTCCGTGAGCCTGTTCAGGTCGTCGAGTCGTGCATCGACGTCCACGCTACAGCACTCTCCCTCCTCGTCTTCGATGAACCGTCGAAGTCTCGTCCTGTCCTGAGCCATGGTTGAGTAATTGAGCATCTATTCATATAATTATTTCGAGCGCCAGTAGCGACGTGAGATGGCTACCGTGTAGAGTGAATCTACCGGCCCATCGGCCCGAACGCAAAAAACAGAGGGAGACAACGAGGGCCGCCAATTCGGCGTATCGTTTCGTTCGAAGCGTCTCGGCGAACTGCTCAGTACTCCCAGAGTCGCCCGATTCGAGAGTCGACCTCCGGATGTTCCTCTCGCAGCGTCTCGACGTCAGTTTCACCGTCGACGTTGACGACGTGGACTTCCCCGCGACGGTCGGAGTACACGTCCTGAAAATCGTACACGACACCGACGACGTCGACTTCGGGCGGGACGTCGTCGCTCCCGACGAGGAACTCGACCTGTCTGTCGACGTTGTACTCCACCAGCCGATTAACGGCTTCGGTTCGGCTCAGACCCGCTGGAAGCGACTCGACGCCTGCTTCGAGGCGAGACCGCAACAGGTCGATGCAGTGTTCAATACCAGCTGGCTCGGAGACCCCGTCCGTCAGGGCGTCATACGTCGCCGTGACGGCACCACAGCCGGTATGTCCCACGACGAGGATGGTGTCTGTCCCCGTGTATTCGACGGGGTAGAGGACGTCTCCCGAGACCGCCTCCCCGTCGTCGGTTCGCTGAACGACGCGGTTCCCGATGTTGCTACACGTGAAGATTCGTCCCGGTTCGTCGTTGCCCCACACGTGGTCCTGGAGGACCCGAGAGTCCGAACAGCAGACGGTGACGACGGGTGGCTGTTGGGAGTCCTGAACGTCGTCGAACCGAGACTGGAACTCCCTGGCGTGGTCGGAATTGCTCTGCAGTAACTCGACGAGTATCCGATGCATACTCGTGACGACGGCCCCCGCCGAGTTTATTCCTCGGTTTTTTCGTGCGGAGGCTGTTCTCCCCCGCCGACTCGTCAACGAACGACCGTTCGCGCGTCTCGAATCGCTGGACTCGTGACGAACGGCGGAGTCGTATCGCTCCCAGAGAGGGGAAGACGGGGAGAACAGAGATGGCTTCCCGACCGGCGGACGGTTCACCGACGCACGGCCACGGTCACGTTCGACCGAAGCCACGCTCGTTGGTTCTCCGGGTCGAAAAACGTCGCTACGACACCGTATTCGTCCTCGTATTCGCTGTACTCGATTTCGTTTCGTTCTCGTTCGGTCATCGTCGTTTCTCGGTCGGTTGCGTACGATTCCACGTATCGCGGCAGTCGCGGCGACAGCAGGGAGACGGCCGACGTTCCGCTGGCGTCGGTCGCCGCCTATCGCGGGGTTCTGCGGCGAGAGTACGATGGTATCCCCCATGCCAAACGGACGGTATCGTCACGTGATGGTGTCTCTACGGTCGCAAACCCGGGTCCATCGTTACGTGTCCACCACCTCTACGCACCCGTTACTGTAGACGAGGACGTCGAAGCCGTCCCACGCGAATTCGACGTACCCGCTCACTGATCGTTCGTAGAAGAGTGCGTCGAGCGCGTCCGGGTCGATGACGTCGTAGAGGCAGGTCTCGAACTCCGATGCGTCCTCGTAGCCGGCGGCATCCATGACGGCGGTGAGAACGGCTACCGTCAAGTGGCCCTCCGACTTTCTACTCGTCCGTTCGTCCATCCTGGTTTCCATAGTCACCGGGAGGTGATTGCTAAACAAATCGTTTCCAGCTAGGATGAACGTAGGCAGAAACCGAGGGGGCTATCTATCTAGACGTCGTGCTCGTCCAGAAGTCGGCGCAGTACCTTTCGTTCCGCGGCCCGCAGGTGGTGTTGGAACGTCGGCTGTGAGATACCGAGCGACCGACCGACCTCCTCTCCGGTGCTCTTTCTGGGTGAGTCGAAGAAACCGCTGTAGTAGGCGGTTTCCAACACTTCACGCTGGCGGTCGGTCAGCGTACTGGTGAGCACTGGCTCGAAATCGACGGTCGCCCACGGCCGCTCCCGTTGGTGGCGACTCCGGAGTTCCAGTCGAGGGAAACGAGCTTTGAGTACGTCGACGAACGTTCGAACGTCCGCGTCCGTAGACAACCGAACGACGACGCGGCCGGGCAACCCGTCGACCACGAACGACTCGGGAATTGCACCGTGGTCTAACAGCGTGGCGACGAAACTCGACTCCGTCAACGTCGCCGAGAACAGCGAGACGCTGTCCCTCTCGCTCACGTGTTCGACGTCGATGACTTCGAGCGAGCGACCCGCGACGGCGGCCACTGCATCGACGGCCGCGTTCCGAGCGAGGAAGAGAGATTTGAGCGACCCATCGGGCCTGGGAATTACGCCCGCAAATTCGACGCTCGCACCCGTTTCACGGGCGATGTCGACGAACACCACTGCCGAGTCTGCAACGTCGAACTCCAGTTCGACGAACTGTCCTCCTGCGAGTGCTTTCTTGCTCTCGACGGCGTTGATTGCGTACGCGATGGTCTGGCTCACGTCTTCGAGGACGGAGCGTTCTAACGCGTCGAACGTCCCCGGTTGGTCGGAGTAGACTGTGAGAATGCCATAGACCGCGTCTCCGTAGCGCAACGGAAGCGCGCAGGTAGAGCAATAGCCGCGTTTCAGGGCCTCACGCCGCCACGTTTCGGACGGCGAGTCGCGAAGCACGTCCTGAACGATTTGCGCTCGCCCCGTTCGAAGCGCGACCCCGGTCGGGTCGTTCACATCGTCGCGCGTTTCGACGGTGACGGCGTCGAGGAAACCACGCTCGACACCCGCCCACTCACGGGGGAGGACGGTCCGCGTCGCGGGGTCGTCTACGCCGACCCACGCGAACCGGTACGGCCCGCCACTGGTCAAGCGCCGGCAGACCGCTCGTTCGATTTCCTCGCGGGTTCGCGCCTCGACAAGTGCCCGCACGATACGTCGGATGCCTTCGTTCAACTCGTTGAGTCGTTCGAGCGCGGCGTTCTGTCGACGCAGCGTCCGTTCTTGCTCGCGGAGCATCGACTCGCGGTTCGCGCGACCGAGTGCGGATTCGACCGCGGCAGCACAGAGTTCTGCGACGTCGAGGCTAGTGTCGTCCGTGACCGTCGTGACGAAGATACCCTCCGTACCCAGCGGGAGGATGGCGATGTCGTCGACGAACCGGGGTTCGTCCTCGGTGAACGACTCCCAGCCGATTCCCTCGGTGTCCAGTAGCCCGTCCGGCAACTCCTCGGAGCGCCACGACCGTGCTCGAACGTTGAGCGACCCCGACGACTCGTCGTACAACGCGATGAGAGTGTCGGGGAGGTCCAACAGTCGCTCGGCCCCCTCGACCGTGAGTTCACAGACCTCGTCGGGCGATTCCGCTTCGAGCAGGACGCGCGTCAGGTCAGAGAGGGCCGCGAACACTTGCTCGTGTCGCTCGCGTTTCGTCACGTCCCGCGCCACGCCGACGACGCGACGTACGCCACCCGACTCGTCGAACACCGGTTGATAGACGACGTCGAAGACGGTGTCGCCGACTTCGTTGGTCGCGTGGACCCGCTCACCGGAGAGAGCACGCGTACAGTCGTCGACGATGTCGGAGCGGTCTTCGTACCGGTCGAACACCGATTCGCCGACCACTTCGCCGTCGGCCAGACCGAGCGACTGGAGGCCGCTTCCCTCCGAGAGCGTGAACACACCGTCGCTGTCGAACGCGAAGAGGACGAGTGGGACGTTCTCGATGGTCGTCAGATAGCGTTCGATTCGAAATTTCCGTTCCCGCTGTTCGGTCACGTCCGCGTGTGTGACGACCACGTACGATTCGGTCCCAGTCGCACGGACGGCGTGCATCACGAACCAGCGTCGCTCGTCCGGTGAGTGACAGGGGTACTCGTGGGTGAACTCGGAACGCTCGCCGCTGAGAACGCTCCGGATGCCGTCGGCGGCGGTGCGTGCGCTCGACTCGTTCGCCGCGTCGCAGACGTCGAGATAGTTGGTTCCGAGCGTCGACTCCGAGAGGCCGTTGTCTCGTTCGAACTCTTCCCACGCCCGATTTGTCGCCACGATGTCACCTCGACTATCGAGGACGGCGACGTGTACCGGAAAGTCATCCAGACCGTACTGTTCGACGTCGTCCTGACTCACTGCAGTCTCCCCATCCCTGATTCGTCAGGCGCGGGTTGGTGGTGGACGGATAAAACGGTAGCGTTAATCGTGATAGCTCGCGGCGAGTTCGTCGAGTGATTCGTGGTGTTCGGTCGTGTGCGGAGCGGTGAGCGGGGAGACGCTGACCTTTCCTTCGTACACCGCGCGGCGGTCGGTGCCCTCCGGGTCGGGAAGCGTTCCGTCGCCCATCTGTTCCCACGTCAGGTCGTGCAACGTGACGACGCCATCGTCACTCGTCGCGTCCATGTCGTAGACGTGCGAGGGTCGCGTCACCGCCATCGGGGCCGGGTCGTCACCCGGCATCGGTGCGTTGACGTTCAGATATTCGGCCTGGTCGAATACGCCTGCATCGCGGGCGTGCTCGACGAGATAGGTCGTCGCCCGAGCAGCCTCGGTGTACTCTTCTACCGACGTGTCGTGGGGCCAGAGGTCGGTCGGAACGTGAAGCGAGACGGCGATGGCAGGCACGTCGAAGAACGCGGCTTCGACGGCGGCGCTGACGGTTCCCGAACGCCCGAGGACGTACGCCCCGAGATTTGCACCGTTGTTACACCCCGAGACGACGATGTCGGGGTACGGCCCTATCTCGGCGAGTCCGGCGACGACGCAGTCGGTCGGGGTTCCCGTGACGGCGTAGCCGAGTTCGTGTTCGGTCACCTCCACCTCGTAGGACATCGCCCGCCCGACCGCACTCTGGTCGGTGGCTGGCGCGACAGTCGTGACGTTGCCCACCTCTCGTAAGGCATCGTGCAGTGCGCGAATGCCGGGACTGTCGATACCGTCGTCGTTCGTCAGGAGAATTTCGAACGGGTCACTCATGCACAGGGGGTCGGAACGGGAGCGCAAAAGTGCTCCGCTCCGCGTCTCTCGTGTCCACGTCGGTCGTCTCAGCACCCCATTTTCGCGACGTCTCGGTTCCTCAGTCGCGTTATAATTAGCCATCTATAGTTAACGAATCACATGGATTTATATCCTAATACGCACTTTGTTCGTATGGACATGGCGGAGGGAAACGTCATCGACGCTCGGACACTCGAACTCAACTACGAATACGCGCAACGTAGCGTAGACGTGCTGTCGATCTGGTTCGAGTGCGAGCCGCGAAAAACAGTCGAACTGCTGGCAGAAAACGACATCTCGCTCTCGCCGAACGACGAGGGGAGGTTCGGTTCGTACTATAAGTTCGTCCGCGAGTGCGTAGAGGCCAACTAGAGGACCACTAGAGGCGATCGACGACCGTCGCTTCGTCGACGACGTGGTTGTAGGCACCCTCGTCCTCGTTCCAGAGGACGAGCACGTCCTCGAACGAGAGGAGCGCGCCGTACGGCGCGTCACGCAACGCACGATTGAGAGACGTCTCGTTCGTCAGCACCGCGAACTGGCCGACCTGTTCGCTGCCGTCACCGACTTTGAACACCTCGTTTCCACCGTCCGACAGCGAGTGACTGAGTTTCACCGCCACGAAATCGACACGCTCCGTGACGTGACGGTCCATCTCGGTCATCTTCGCCGACCGGGAGGACGTGGCGGTGAACTCCCGTCTGCGCTCTCCGTCGGTTCTGAGGACGACGTGCGAAAACTGGACGTCGACGTTGACGAACTCGCCGTCTCCGACGCGATTCCCGCCATCGCCGTCGTCTGTGCTATCCACCCTCCCTCCGTCGTCCAGGCGGCGCTGGAACGCTGGCACGTCGAGGTCGGGTTTCACGTCGAACGACCAGCCACGGTCGCTCGGCTCTTCGCCGGGCCACAGGCGAAGGGTCGGCGAGAACACCGTCGTTTGGTCGGCGACGCTCCGCTCGACGTCCCGCAGGCCGATACTCGCATTCTTGTCCGCCGGGGCGATTGCGACCAGAGACCCGTCCGGCGCGAGAAAATCCAGATACCTTCGAACGACCGCCTCGGGGCCTGTGAGTTCGCTCAAAACGTTGGCGAACAGCACGAGGTCGTACTCCCCTTCGGGTTCGAACTCCTCCGCTGTCTCGCGGTGAACCGTCGGGTAGAAGTTCCGTTGGGTCTCTTCGAGCATCGCGGAGAGCACGTCGGCACCGTCGCTGGGTTCGACCGCGTGGTATTCGACGAGGGCGTCGTCGGGGAGGAAATCGTGGAGTCCGAGGGCGGGACCGCCGACCCCGGCACCGACGTCCAAAACGCGAAGCGTTCGCGGAAGCAAGTCGCGTTCTGCGAGTTCCGCGAGCACGTACTGGACGACTGCGTAGTAGTCCGGGAGGTGGTAGATGGCGTACCCGAGCGCGACGCGGTAATCGTATTCCACGGGGTTCTGTGCGAAATACTCCTCCTTGAGTCGGCGAATCGTCTCGCGCAGTTCGTCACCCGACTCCCCATCGGACCACCCCACGCCGAACTCCTCGACGAGCAGGTTTTCTAGCCGTCCGGCGTACGCCTCCGGAAACGACTCGACAGCCCGGAAATCGGGAGTGACCGGCTCGTCCGAGGGCGGTTCGAACGTGCCGTCGTCTCGCTCGACGAGTTCGAGGTCGAGCCCTTCTTCACGGAGCACCTGTCGAACGACCGCTGGATGGGGTCGTCCCTCGACGTACTCCGCGATTTCCTCGGGGTCGATGGGACGCACGGACCGAAGGTAAAGCGCGTTCGAACGCACCTGCTCGTGCTGATCGGCGTTCATCGTTTTTCCCCCTCGGTTTCGTCCGATTCCGGGGACGCGTCAGGGTCGTCCGTGTCCGCTTTTCGAGACACACCGGCTTCCCGATACAGGCGCTCGAACTCGACGGGGTCGGCGTTCGCAACCTGCCGGGCCGCCACTGCGACACCCTCGGCACCGTCGAACGTCGACTGAATGTCGGCGTAAACGCGGGGGTCCCCGTCGGTGACCTGCGCCGCGAGGTCGGCGAGGTCGGCGTAGACGGGCGTCTGGAGTCCTTCGGGGACCGGCTCCGCCGCCAGGGCGAACGCGAGGACGGCGGCGTGCGCGCCAGATTGGACGGTCGTCATCGCCGCGTCGTGTTCCTCGGGCGTCGTCTCGACGAGCGTGTTACCACGAGATTCCAGGTCGGCGAGGAGGCCGTCGGTGAGAGACCCCGATTCGTCGGCCACGACCGCGACGTTGCCCGGCTCGCTGTCCGGCCCGAACAGCGGGTGGAGGCTCACTCGCTCGCGGTCGGGCGCGTGTTCGGCCATCGCCGAGAGGGCGTCGGCCATCACGCCGCTCACGTCCAGCAGTGCGCGCTCTGCGTTCGGTGCGTGTTCCGCGATGGCTTCCTCGATCGCAGGAATCGGTACGGCCAGACAGACAGCGTCGAAGGTTTCCTCCGAGTCCAGTGCGACAGCACGCCCGCCGAGTTTCGCCGCCGCGTCCGCCGCGACCGCCGGGTTCGCGTCGGCGAACGCGATGTCGCAGTCGACCGACTCGCCGAACCAGCGACCCATCGCGCCCGCCCCCACGACGAGTACGTTCATTGGATTCCGTTTGGTGGGGTTGGCTGAAAAGAGGTTCGTTTGCTCGGGTCAGCGGGAGCGTGGCTCGTCTTTTCCGCGTCGAAGACAGTTCACTCGTATTCACTCCATCACCCACTCGACGAGACGTACCAAAATGGACTGCCCAGACCACCCCGCCGTTCGAACCATCTCGAAAGTTCACTGAAACAGAACATTTATCAACCGGCGAACTGACACTTCGCTCGTGACGAACTCGGTTCCACCCCGCGCTGGCGGAAATCGAGGGCCAGCGACTGCTTTTCGTCGGGTGGAGCCTCGAAGCTAGGCCAGTTGGACGGCGACGGTCGGGGCGAACCCCGGCGCGTCGTCTCCACCGGTTTCGTGTATCACGTCCGACCGAACTCGAGAAATCCGAAGAACACAGCCCAACACACAACTATGACCAGCATGGATCCACAGAAGTACTACGACGAACTCGGCGACGGCGAGTGGGAGCGCCTCGAAGCGACCCCCGTCTCGAGAATCGAGTTCGCACAAACGATTGACGACCTCGACAGTCACCTTCCCGATTCGGGTCGTATCCTCGACGCGGGCGGTGGCCCAGGCAGATACGCCATCTGGCTTGCGGAAGCGGGCTACGAGGTCGAACACGTCGACCTCAGCGACGAACTCGTTTGCATCGCCCGCGAACAGGTCGAAGAACGCGACCTCGAAGCCAGCGTCACCTGCCAGCAAGGCGATATCTGCGGCCTCCCGTTCGAGGACGACAGCTTCGACGCGGTCTGTTGTCTCGGTGGCCCGCTCTCGCACGTCGTGGACGCCGACGACCGCGCCCAAGCGATGGCTGAGCTTCGGCGCGTCGCTGCCCCCGGCACACCGGTCTTCACGTCGGTCATCGGCCGGCTCACCACACTCCGGGACATCGTCAAGCACGTTCTCGACGAATCCCACTCGATTCTCCCCGATATCGCCGAGACGGGTGACTACACCGCCGACCTCGTGGACGGCGAGGGCTGGGCGGAGTGTCACTTCTTCCGCGCCGCCGAGTTAGAAACCGAACTCGAGGCGGCAGGCTTCACCGTCGAGAAGCTCGTCGGCCTGGAGGGCATCGCGTCGAACATGGCTTCCGAACTCGAAGATGCCGACGACGAAGCGGTAGAAGACGTTCGGGAGGTCGTCAGGACGCTCCGGGAAGACCGCGCAGTCGTCGACTTCTCAGAGCACATTCTCGCGGTTTGTCGCGCGTAAGAGTCGAAAAAATCCCGTTTCGATATTGCGTACTTTGGCTCAGTTTTGCGTTTTCTCGAATCAGTATCGCGTCGTCCGTCCCGCCGCCGCCCACGGATTCGTCGGGGCGTCGGTCGGCACCCGAACGTCTCGGTTCTGTAACTGCGCCGCGCGGCCAGCGAACCGCCAGCGTTTGCCGTCCCACGTCTCGGCTTCGTCTGCGGCGGCGGCCACCTCCTCTGCCCGGAGGTGGGCACCGATGGCGGCGACTATCGCGGCGGCTTCCTCCTCGGAAGCGTTCGGCGGAATCGAGAGGTTCACATCTGCGAACCCGTCAGAGCGGGATGTTGCCATGTTTCTTCTCGGGTTGTGATTTACGCTTGCTCATCAGCATCTCCAGGTCGTCGATGAGACGCTTACGGGTGTCCTGGGGTTCGATTACGTCGTCCACGAAGCCCCTGTCGGCGGCGGTGTAGGGGTTGGCGAACTGCTCGCGGTACTCGTCGATGAGTTCGTCACGACGAGCCTCCGGGTCGTCCGCCTCTGCAAGTTCGGAACTGTAGAGGACGTTCACCGCTCCCTGGGGCCCCATCACCGCGATTTCGGAGGTGGGCCACGCGTAGTTCACGTCCGCGCCGATGTGCTTCGAGGCCATCACGTCGTAGGCCCCGCCGTAGGCTTTCCGGGTGATGACGGTCAAAAGCGGCACCGTCGCCTCCGAGAAGGCATAGAGCAGTTTCGCCCCGTGGCGGATGATACCGCCGTGTTCCTGGTCGGTGCCGGGCATGAAACCGGGCACGTCAACGAAGGTGAGGATGGGAATGTTGAACGAATCACAGAAGCGAACGAACCGCGAGCCTTTCTCGGACGATTCGATGTCGAGCGTTCCGGCGTTGACGCGGGGCTGGTTGGCGACGACGCCGATGGATTGGCCGTCGAGACGGGCGAAACCGACGACGAGGTTCTTCGCGTAATCTTCCTGGACCTCGAAGAACGAATCTTCGTCCGCGACGCCTTCGATGACGCGGGTGATGTCGTAGGGTTTCCGCGGTTGGTCCGGAACCACCGATTTCAGTTCCTCGTCCCGCCGCTCGGGATCGTCCCACGGTTCGACGCTCGGCGGGTCTTCGACGTTGTTCTGCGGGAGATACGAGAGCAGTCGTCGGATGTCGTCGAGCGCTTCCTCTTCGCTGTTCTCGGCGAAGTGGGCCACCCCGCTCTCCGAGGTGTGGGCTTTCGCACCACCGAGTTCTTCGAAGGTGACCTCCTCGCCCGTCACCGTCTCGATGACGTCCGGTCCGGTGATGAACATGTGACTCGTATCCTTCACCATGAAGATGAAGTCCGTGATGGCAGGCGAGTAGACCGCACCGCCGGCACACGGCCCCATGATGGCGGATATCTGGGGGACGACGCCGGAAGCCTGCTGGTTGCGGTGGAAGATGTCGGCGTAGCCTGCGAGCGAGGCGACCCCCTCCTGGATGCGCGCGCCCGCTGAGTCGTTCAATCCGACGATCGGCGCGCCGACCTCCATCGCCTTGTCCATGACCTTCGTCACTTTCTCGGCGAACACCTCGCCGAGCGAGCCACCGAAGACGGTGAAATCGTGCGCGAAGACGAAGACTTTACGCCCGTTCACATCGCCGTAGCCGGTCACGACCCCGTCGCCGTAGACCTGCTTTTCCTCCATCCCGAAGTTGTGGCTCCGATGGGTACGTAGCTGGTCGAACTCGTTGAACGTGTCGTCATCGAGGAAGTACTCGATGCGCTCGCGCGCCGTCATCTTCCCCTTCTCGTGTTGCTTTTCGATGCGCTCTTCGCCGCCGCCTTTCTCGGCTTCGCGGCGTTTCTCGCGCAGTTCGTCGATGCGCTCGTCCATCGTCACGGTCGAACCCTCCGGACACTCATTGCGCGTTTGCAGGACGACTGACCGGAAAAGGTTTCCGTACTACAACAGCGAGTAGAGATTCAGCGCGAGGGTCGCGACCAGAAACAGCGGGAGGACGGTTCGCACGCTCCAGAGCCACGGCGTGCCGAGCGACCGGGCGATGCCACCCGCGCCGGTGTCGAACTCCGAGAGTGCGTCGACTCCGAGAATCCACCCGGTGAAGACCAGGAATCCCGCGAGACCGGCGGTGAGCATCAAATCGACGAGCGTCCCGGCGACGAAGTCGAACAGGCCGGGGTTGAACGCACAGACGGTTCCCGTGACCAACACCAGTCCCGCGAGTCCCAGCGTCGCGTTCCGGCGGGAGACGTCCTGTTCGTCGACGAGATACGCGACGGGAATTTCGAGCATGCTGATGGAACTCGACAGGGCCGCGAAGAGAATCGCGCCGAAGAACCCGACCGCGACCACTTCGCCGTACGGTACCTGCTGGAACGCACCAGCGACGCTCACGAACAGCGCGCCCGGTCCGCCACCGGCCGCCGTCTCGTCGAGGCCGCCCAACTGCGCGAACAGGAGCGGGAAGACGACCAGTCCCGCGAGGACGCCGACGCCGGTGTTCAACAGGGCGATGACGCTCCCGTCGAACGCGAGGCTGTTGTCCTCGCCGAGGTAGGAGGCGTACGTTATCATCGTCCCGACGCCGAGCGAGAGCGTGAACAAGGCCTGTCCGGCGGCGGCCCGGAGTAATCCGACCGGGTCGTTGCGAATGGGAGTCGGGTCGAAATCGAGGTAGAACGACAGCCCCGTTCCTGCACCGGGTTGCGAGACGGCCCACCCCGCGAGGACCGCGAGGAGGACGACGATGACCGGCATCATCAGTTTCGTCGCCTTCTCGATACCGCCGCGAACGCCGCCGAGGACGACGAACGCGGTCAACACAAGGAAGACGACGTGGAAGACGGCGGCCTCCGGGCCGAAGTTGATACTCTCGAAGTACGCGCCGGGTTCGCCGAAGTACGACCCCGTGAAACTCGCGGCGAAGTACCGAACGATCCACCCGCCGACGACGCTGTAGAACGAGAGCAAGACGAGGGCGGTCACGACACCGAACAGGCCGACGAAGCCCCACGACTTCGTGCCCGGTGCGAGGCGTGCGAGTGCGCCTGCTGGATTTCGGTTCGAGCGCCGTCCGATGACGAACTCCGCGAGGAGTCCGGGGACGCCGACGAGCAAGACGAGACACAGATAGACGACGAGAAAGGCGCTGCCGCCGTATTCGGCGGTCATCCACGGGAAGCGCCAGACGTTGCCGAGTCCGACCGCGCTTCCGACCGCCGCAAAGATGAAGCCCAACCGACTCGCCCAGGATTCGCGTGCCATCGCTCTGCACTCGCCCGCCGGAGAGTTATGAGAGTTTCGAGATTAGAACCGTCAAACTGCTACAATCACGACTGATGAGTCGTATCGTGGACGATTTCAGTAGGAATTCTAGATAGTATCCGCGAAAGGGGCTACGATCTTTCAGCGGCGGAGAATCCACCGGCATCACGATTGGACGAGGGAAGTATCGGGCGGCGAAAAACGAACCGCGATGGTCCACTTCGATCTGGGTTCAGAAGAACGTCATCAGACTCAGCGCGAGCGTTCCGATGACGGCGACGAACACGACGACGCGAACGTGCCAGAGCCAGATCGAGCCGAGGCTGGTGGAGGTTCCGAGACCGCGTCGGAGTTCGCTGACTGCGTCGCGTCCGTACACCCAGCCGACGAAGGTGACGGTGAGTACGACGCCGAGGGGGAGCAGAATGTTCGACGCGATGGTGTCGAACTGACCCAGCGTGTCGCTGCTGAGTGCGGATGGAATTCCGAGCAGGAAGACCAGGATGCCGATACCGACCGTGAGAACTGGTCGGCTCACGTCGTAGTTGTCGACGAAGTACGACACGACGACTTCAAGGAGGCTGATCGCCGACGAAAGGGCCGCGATGAGGAGCACAAGGAAGAACACGAATCCGATGATTCTCCCCGCTGGCAACTCCGCGAACGCCTGCGCGAGTGAAACGAAGATGGCACCAGCACCGGCTTCGCCCGGTTCGACGCTCTGGGCGAATAGGAGCGGGAAGACGACGAACCCGGCGAGCACACCGATGAAGGTGTTCAACACGACGATGCTGAGGCCGTCGCTAAACAGGTTGTCGTCGCCGTCCAAGTAGGATGCGTAGGTGATCATCGCACCCATCCCGAGCGAGAGCGAGAACAGTGCTTGCCCAACTGCGTCGGGAATGACCGACTGATAATTGTTCACGATGACGTTGAAGTCCGGACTAAGGAAGTAATCGTAGCCCGCTGCAGCGCCGTCTAGGGTGAACGCCCACGCAGCCAGTCCGAGCATGAGGATTGCGATGGACGGAACCATCACTTTGGTGCCGATTTCGATGCCTTTCTCGACGCCGAGGGCGACGATTCCGATAGCCAGCAGCATGAAAATGCCGTGGAAGAGTATCGCCCCGTTTCCTTCCGCGATCTGGCCGAAGTAGGCCTCGGGACCGCCGAAGTACGCCCCGTTCAAGCTTCCGATGATATACTGGATGACCCATCCGCCGACGACGCTGTAGTACGACAGAATCCAGAGTCCGGTGAACAGTCCGAGTACGCCGATGACGGCTGCCACTGGCCCGCCGAGGTTTCGGAAGGCGTCTACGATGTTCTTCTTGGTCTGTCGTCCGACGACGAACTCCGCGAGCATGGCTGGAAGCCCGATCACGACGGCTGCGATCAGATAGACGATGAGGAAGGCTGCACCGCCGTTCTCCCCAGCTACGTATGGGAATCGCCAGATGTTACCCAGTCCAACTGCGCTACCGACTGCGGCGAGGATGAACCCTACTCGGGATGTCCACGTCTCTCTTTGTGACATGCTTGTGCGTGCCATTCTTAACAATCAGTTATAAACGGTGCGATATATATTATCGGCCGACGGTACGAATACTGATTGTCAGGTTACGACCGAAAATTGATAGCGGAAGGTGTGAAACCACCGCTCACGAGATGGTATCAACTGGTATCGTATTGTTCGAAGACAGTTTTTGGGAGTTTCACCCCTGGTATCAATCACTTTTTGCCGGTAATCAAGCCTCGCCGTACACCGGCACCGCCGCGCCACTCGTGACGCTGGCGGCGTCACTACAGAGGAAGAGAACGACGTCAGCGATGGCCGCCGGGTCGACCCACGAATCGTGGTCCGCGTCGGGCATCATCTCCCGGTTCGCCGGGGTGTCGATGACGCTCGGCATGACCGCGTTCGCCCGCACGACGCCCGTGTTCTCCTCGGCGATGGTCTCGGTGAGGAGACGAACGCCCGCTTTCGACGCACGGTAGGGACCGTCACCCTCCCCGCCTTCGAGCGACGACCGGGCACTGACGCCGACGATGGCTCCCTCGCTGTCCTGGAGGTGCTCCAGCGCGTGTTTCGACGCCAGGAACATCGTCTTCAGGTTCACGTCGAAGAGCAGGTCAAAGGTCTCGACGTCTGTCTCATCGATGGGAGACCCACCCTTCCACGTCCCCGCGATGGTGGCGAGGTAATCGATGCCGCCGTGGTCCGAGACGACCTCGGAGACGACCGACTGCACGTCTGATTCGTCCGTGAAATCGCCGCGATAGAAGGTCACTCGTTCACCGGAGAGCAGGGCGTCGTCGTCGCCCGGTTCCACGACGTCGGTCGCACAGACCGTCGCTCCGGCGTCGTCGAACGCGGCACAGACCGCGCTTCCCAGTGCGCCGCTCGCACCCGTAACGAGCACGACGTCGTCCGTGAAATCGAACGTAGCGTT
Organism: Haladaptatus ordinarius; assembly: GCF_054177595.1. Lineage (NCBI taxonomy): Archaea > Methanobacteriati > Methanobacteriota > Halobacteria > Halobacteriales > Haladaptataceae > Haladaptatus > Haladaptatus ordinarius. The sequence goes on from NZ_JBPEHH010000012.1 coordinate 17,005, forward strand.
CATGCGTGCCCAGTCGTCCGCCAACCTGATAAAATCCCGTCTGTCTCGACACGCCCGCACCCGCTCTTCGGGGACGAGCGGGTGCGACGTCCCCGCCGCAAATCCGCCGGTCGATTCTTGTACCATCCGGTCGTCGAATGGCTGGGGGAGAACATGGATTACAGTGAGTTCATCGGACAGGCACAGCACCGTATGGAACTGGGGAAACAGGGCAAGGCAGTGCGAGCTATCCGAGCGACGTTGACAACGCTCGGCGAGCGACTGCAGGAGGGAGAGGCGAAAGACCTCGCCGGTCCGCTCCCGATGGAGATAGACTGGTACCTCGAAAACGCCGACTCTGGACAGCGGTTCCACTTCGACGAGTTCGTCTCTCGGGTCGCCGAACGCGAGCACGTCGACCGACAGAAAGCGATGTTCCACTCGAAGGCCATCGTCGCCCTCGTGGACGAGGTGGTGCCGGAAGGCGAGATGCGACAGGTGCGCGACCAGCTGCCAGACGAGTACGACCCGCTCTTCGAACTCGTCGGGACCGAATTCGACTGACGCTACTCGGGTCGCTTTCGTCGGACACAGCACAACAGGTTTGGGGCGGGTTACCGCCGGGCTCGGCGCGTCTCCGGACTCGGAACGTGGGTCAACAACTGCACCGCGTCGTAGATGTCGTGGGTCTTCACGACCATCTCGGCGACCTCACGCACCGTCACGTCGGTCTCGATATCGTGGCCGTAACATCGCGCGTACAGCGCCAGCCAGTCGTTGAGCGCCCGCTCCAGGTCTGCCATCTCCGACCCGTCGAACCGGGCGAACTCGCCGGTCCGACCGTCGACGTACACCGCGACGACGTCGCCGACGCCGTCTCGCAGGTACGAGAGGGCCCGTTCCTCGTCCGGCGGGTCGGCGGGGGGGTCGAACGACTCCCGGTCGGCCCGTGCGCGGTCTGCGAGGTCGGCGATTCGGTCGCGATGCTCGGTCATCCCTCGCGGAACTCGACGCCTTTGTTCCCGCGTGGGTGTTCCCACTCGGTGTCCGCGACGACTGCGCAGGTACCACACTCGACGCAGGGCTGTGTGTCGAGGCTGACGATACGCTCTTCGTTGCCGTTCGTCTGTACCGTCTCCTCGCGGTAACAGCCGCCGCCGAAGTCCTTCGCGCTGACCGGACAGGCAGCGACCGCCGCCCCGCTGGCCTCGTAGGATTCGTCACGCAACTGGATGTGTGGGTTCCCGACGTCGGTGTCGTAGGTCAGGTCACCGATTCGGTCGGCGAGGCTCTTCGGTTCGACCTCGTTTTCGTCTCTGACCGGCGTTCCGAGTTCCTCCGCGATGACCGTCGGGAGCGTGACGTAGGGCGTCTTCGTGTCCGGAATCATCGAGGAGAGGAGCGGCGAACCGTACAGTCGTTCGAGTTGTCCTTCCACGACGCCCGACCGGAGTACCGCCCGTCCGAGCGTCGAGGAGAGCAGACTGTCCGTGAGGTCCGCCGCTCGCTCGTTCTCACCGAGTTTGCCGAGGGTCTGGTACTGTTTCGGACGGAGTTTGTCCATCACGTCCTCGTCTTTCAGCTTCTGCGTGTAGAGCTGACCCGCCTGCTCGACGTTGCCGCGCATCCGCGCTTCCGCGAACGCTTCCGCGGCGAGCGCGCCAGCGCTCACGGCGTGGTTCATCCCCTTGATGATCGGTCCCTGTGCCTGCATCTGTCCGCCCGCGTCGCCCACGAGCACGAGTCGGCCGCGATGCGGTGCCGGGTGGGCGACCTTCTTCGAGTCGGGGACGAGTTTCGCGGAGTACTCGACCTCGTCGTACTGGCCGTTCAGCCACTGACCCAGCAGGGGGTGGGTGAGCAAGTTGTCGAGCAGTTCGTGCGGTTCTGCTTCCTGCGCGACGAGACTGTCGAGGTGGAAGACGGTCCCGATGGAGAGCGAGTCTCGGTTCGTGTAGAGGAAGCCACCCCCACGGACGCCCTCGAAGAGGTTACCCGAGAAGAGGTGGGCCGCGCCCGTCTCGTCCTGAACGCCGAACCGCTCTTCGATGACGTCTTCGGGCATGTCGATGACGGCCTTGACCCCCTGGAACCACTCGTCCGGTTCGTCCCAGTTCATCAAGCCCGCATCGCGGGCGAGTTCGCTGTTCACGCCGTCTGCCGCGACGATGAAGTCGGCCGTGATGGGGTCGAGTTCGTCGCTGGTGACGCCGACTATCTGTCCCTTCTCCCGGAGGAGTCCGTTCACTCGGACGCCCGTCAACAGACCACCACCGGTCTCGCTGGTCATCTCGTGGACGCGGTCGGCGAGCCACGAGTCCATCTCCCGGCGCAACACCGCGTCACACCACTCGGTGTCGTGGTCGTGGAGGCGGGTGATGTCGAACGATTTCACCTTCTCGTCGGCCACGTTGTGGATGTGATAGTCCGTAATAGGGCGTTCTGCTGCCTCGTCACGGAAGTCGGGAAACAGCGAGTCGATGGTGTAGGGGGCCGACTCCTCTGCGTAGATGAGTCCGCCGGAGACGTTCTTCGACCCGGCCTCGACACCGCGTTCGAGAACGAGCGTTTCGATTCCGTTTCGTGCGAGCGTCGCGGCCGCTGCGGCCCCGCCGGGGCCTGCGCCGACCACGACGGCTTCGTAGTGTTCGTATTCCTCAGTCATCGTCTATCAGTCGTCGTCTTCTGCTACGACTGCGCTCATTTCGCCCGCTTCGACCGCCTCGGTCAGTCGGGGAAGCACTTCGAAGAGGTCACCTTCGATGAAGTAATCGCTGAAGTCCTTGATGTCGGCGTCCGGGTCGGTGTTGATGGAGATGATGGTCTCGGATTCGTCGACCCCGACCTTGTGCTGAATCGCACCGCTGATGCCCGCCGCGATGTAGAGCGGTGGTTGAACGATCTGTCCGGTCTCGCCGAGTTGGCGTTCTTCGGTGACGTACTGTTCGACGTGCCCCTCGACGTTGTACGAGGCGGTGACGACGCCGCGTGACAGTCCGAAGTCGGCGTCGTCGAACGCGTCGACGAGGTCGAGTGCCAGTTCGATTCCCTTCGTCGGGTCGTCACCGATGCCGCGTCCGACCGCGACGATGACCTCTCGTCCGGTCAGGTCGACGCCCGTATCGAGGACGTCCCAGTCGGAGACGTCGACGCGGAACCACTCGTCGGGAAGGTCGATGTCGTGAGAGACGACCTCGCCTTCGCGCGCCGGGTCGGCTTCCATCTGGTCGAAGCTCCCCGGAATCACGGAACAGCCCTGCGGGTGGAACTCCCGGTCCGGGTTGTCGATACAGAGGATGGTCGAGTACTCGAACCCGGAGAAGTCCGGACGCTTCATGTGGAGGATGCGCTCGAATTCGACCTTCTCGCCGGGGGTACCCGTCTTCACGGGGTTGCTGATGAGTTCGTCGGTGATGGTCAGCCCCGAGCAGTCGCTCGCAAGGCCGGAGTCGAGTTCTCCCTGCACCTGCGCGGAGAGGTCGCGCCCGTTGTTCGTCGCCGGGAACAGGAAGTAGCGCGGCTTGTCGTAGTCTTTCCAGTCGGCATCGGTGCGGGCCATGTCCGCGACGATCTCCGTGTACGGCTTGTGACGGAACCGCTCCAGTCGGTCGTCGTCGTGGTACACCGCCACGTCCGCACCGAGCGTGATACACTCGTCTGCGAGTTCCTGCATGTCGTCGCCGACGAGGACTGCCACGACGCGTTCTTCGTCGCCGTAGGTCTCTGCGTACCCGTCCATCAACTCTCGTGCCTTGCCGAGCATCTCTTTCGACACGTCGAGGAGTTCGCCGCCCTGGGTCTCACAGTAGACCCACATATCGCGGTAGACGCCGTCTTCCAGCGCCCGGACGTGTTTCTTATCTACGGTCGGGTGTGTGAGACCGTCGTCTTCTTCCTCGTCCGCATCGTCCTCGGACGCTTGCTCGTCTTCCGCGTCCTCCTCGGTCGCTTCGGACTCGTCTTTCTCTTCGGCGTACTCCTCGTCCGGGTCGGCGTCCCCTGCAGCTTCGCCGTCTTCGGTCTCTTCCTGGAGTTCGTCGATTCGGGCCTGGATGACCTCTTTCGCTGTCGTTCGGTCTTTTCCTTCCTCCTCGGCGGCCAGGAGGTCGTCCAGTGCGCCGGGGTCTTTGACGGTCTTCACGTCGTCTTCGAGTTCGTCTGTGGTACGTTCGCCGGGGTCTATATCCGTCATACTCAATCACCCGCCGCGAATGGCCGCATCGTTTCGAGCACGTCGGACATCGCCTCCTCGTCGTCGGGCGTGACCATCGTGGCGTCTCGCTCTGCCGGAGCCTTCGGAATCGGGTCGACCGACGAGACGATGGTCGGAGAGCCGTCCAATCCGATGTAGTCCGGGTCGAGATTGAGCGCCGCGTGGTCCCAGGTCTTCATGTGGTCTTCGTACTCCTCGGCGCGGGCCTCCGTCTCAGCTTCGAGTTGCTTGCGCCGGAGTCGGTGGGCCGCCTTTCGGTACGACGACTCGTACTCGGGGTCGGTCACGATGAACGCCGGAAGTGGCGCTTCGACTGTCTCTATCTCGTCTTCGTCGGCTTCCACGAGACGTTTCGCGCGCACTCGACCCTCGTCTTCGTCCACTTCGAGCGCGATGACGTGCGTGATGATGGGATAGTCGAGACACCACGCCGTCTGTGGGCCGGTCTGGCCCGTCTCGCCGTCGGCGGTCTTGAATCCCGCGAAGACGAGGTCTGGTTCGCCTATCTTCTCGATACCTGCCGAGAGGGTAATCGCGGTTGCCCACGTGTCGGCGGCGGCCATCTCACGGTCGGAGAGCAGATAGAGGTCGTCAGCGTAGACGGTCATCGCCTCTCGAAGCACGTCGCTGTAGCCCGGCGGTCCCATGCTCATCGCACTCACCTGCCCCCCGTGTTTGACCTTCGTCTGGAGGGCGGCTTCGAGCGCGAACTTGTCGTTGGGGTTCATCACCGTCGGCGTCTTCCCGCGCTCCAGATGGCCGTCCTCGTCGAACGACACCTGTCCCTCACGGAAGTCCGGAACGCCCTTCGTCAACACGACGGAGTGCATTGGTACCTCCTGGCGTGGCTGTGGTTAGTATGCATGCGTCACTCCGTACCAATTCCCTCAGCCATTATTATACTGTCGGGGTACCAGTAGAGAGCCGACAGGCGAGGATTCTCCTCACTGAACCGATAGCTATCGTGTGACCGAAGCGGACGAAGACCTCGCCCCGATACTTACGCCTGTGGTGCCGGACCGTCGGAAGAACTCTGTTCTCGCTGGTGTGTCGTCTCGACCGATTCAGAAGGTCCCGACGTCTCCTGGTCGTCTTCGGATTCGTCGGTCGATTTCCGCGTCTCGGAACGAATCATCGTCATCTCGCCACGTGCACGCATCGTCCCGTCTGCGGTGGCGTTCTCGTGGAATTCGAGGTCGGTACAGGAGACGTCACCGAGCACCTCCGCACCGTCTTCGAGGACGACGGTTCCGTTGCGAGTGGTGACGTCGCCGTGGATGCGCGTCCCCGACCCGACGACGATGTCCCCACGCGCTCGGAGACTACCGAACAGTTCGGTCTCGGACCCCATCTCGATATCCTCGGCGCGGATGTTTCCGTGCAGGCGACAGGCGTCGCCGACGGTTGCAGGCGTCGAGACGCGCCACGCGTCGTCGCTGACGCGGGCGTTCCGGGGGATGATGGCCGGGTCGACCTCGGTCTCCTCTAACACTTCGTCGATGACACTCTGGGCGGCCTCTTCCTCGCCAAGTCGCAGCAGTTGCGAGAGGTAGACGAACAGGAAGACGACGGTCGGCATCGGATTGCGGATGACGATCCAGCCGTTCGCTTCGAACCCCTCGTCTATCTCCACGTCGTCGCCGATGTCGAGGTCACCGCTGACCATCAGCCGTCCGGAGACGTGAACGCGCTCGCCGAGATACGCGTCTTGTCCGACGAGCACGTCCCCGTCCACGTCGCTCCAGAGGTCCAGGCGACAGTCGGCTTCGGCTTCGATGTGGCCCCCGAACGTCGCCCGCTCGCCCGCGATAACGTTGTTTCCGCGAACGCCGAACTCCACCGTGCTCTGTGCGCCGACGATGATGTCACCGTCGGTCACGAGGTCGTGTTCTTCGACGGTCGTTCCGTCGGGAATCGAGAGTTCATCGAGTGGGTCGGAGCGGAGCGGCACATCTCCTACGAGCGAGTCACTGGTAATAAATCCTCCCGCGAGCGTCTGACGAGCGTCTGCCGTTTCCCGCGTCTCGTTCTGTAGCTTTTTTATTCGGTCGTGGCGAACGCTGGGGCATGACTACGCTTTCCTTCGACGACGAGGGTGTCGACGTCGTGTACGAGGGCACCGAATTTCGGCTCACGAAAGACCTCATCGAGGACGCGACCCAGAAATCCTACTTCGACGTGACCGACCACGAAGTGCTCAAACTGGTCGAGAAAGAACCCGCACTCGGCGGGCAAGCCCGCCGCATCGGTGACATCATCCGGTAGCGTTTTGACGGGCGAACCGAAACGGGGGAGTATGAACCTTCCAGCCGATTTCGACCATCCCGCGTGGCTGACCGCAGCGAGTACGGCGGCGTCCTACCTGCTCGTGCTCGCGGCCATGACCGTCCTGCTGTTCGGCGTTCCGTATCTCATCTTCACTGCATTGTAGTGCATCTCGGATTCGAATGCCGGTGCTGATTTTGAGTCGGGTGAGGGTTTTCTCCCTGCAGTTTACGCTCCGTCTTCGATACCACGTTCGCCGGACTGCTCGGTTTTCCTCGCGTACTTATCGCTCCGGACGTAGACCGACGGCCACTCTGTAGAAACCAAACGGGAGGTCGGTCACCGTCCAGACAGTCACGTCCGCGACGACGTCCCACGCGCCGAGCAAAGGGCGTATCAGTAGCCCGGAATCACGTCGTCGACGAGTCGGTGGTCGTGGTGGCCGTTTCACAGCGTTCGCTCGGGTTACTGGTGTGCCAGATAGTGAGGTCCGGCGTGTCGTGTCGGTCCGTATTTTCGTCTCCAACGTGCAGTGCTAACCCGAGGAGGTCACTGTCGTAGTCGGTTAGGTTAATCGACTGCCACGTCGTCCGGGTGTCGAGGCGGGCGCGCACGACGTATCGACCCTCCTCGTTACTCCAGGCACACGGGATTTTGGCCCCGCCGGGACCGCTGTCGTCACCCGCCGTCGCTTCGTGGTCGGCCCAGTAGACGAACTGGCCGTCGCGCTCGGCGAGGACGTGGACGGTTTGCGGTTCGTAAGCGCGGTTGACGACGAAAATCCGACCGAGTAGCGGGGGAGCGGACGACCCCCCGAGCGAGAGACACCCCCCACCGATTGTGGCACCGAGCGTGGTAAGCAGGTGGCGGCGGTGCATACTCGATCATCGTCAAATACTATCAAGATGTTTTCGATGTTCGAACCGGAGCGGTGGACTTTACTCCGAGACGGCTCCAAGAGACACGCTCTGAGTCCCACGTCTGCGAATACGAAACGCAAAGAAATCGAACTGCGGAAGACGACCGCTCAGGCGAACGTCTTGGAGACTTCGTCGTCCTCTTCTTCTTCCTTGATTTTCTCCTGGGCGTCGAGGAAGTCCTGCATCCTGATTTCGGTGCGGTCGTCGCGGATGGCGAACATCCCGGCCTCCGTACAGATGGCTTTGATGTCGGCACCGCTGGCGTCGCCCGTCTCGACGGCGAGCCGTTCGAAGTCAACGTCGTCGGCGGTGTTCATGTCGCGAGTGTGGATGCGGAAGATCTGCTCACGGCCCTCCTCGTTCGGGTTCGGCACCTCGATGAGGCGGTCGAACCGACCGGGGCGCAGGATGGCGCGGTCGAGCATGTCGAAGCGGTTCGTCGCCGCGATGATACGAATCTCACCGCGCTCTTCGAAGCCGTCCATCTCGGAGAGCAGTTGCATCATCGTCCGCTGGACCTCGGCGTCGCCCGACGTCTTCGAGTCGGTGCGTTTCGACGCGATGGCGTCGATTTCGTCGATGAAGATGACGGCTGGTTCGTGGTCGCGGGCGACCTGGAAGAGGTCGCGCACCAGTTTCGCACCCTCGCCGATGAACTTGTGGACGAGTTCCGACCCGGCCATCTTGATGAACGTCGCGTCGGTCTGGTTGGCGACGGCTTTCGCCAGCATCGTCTTCCCGGTGCCGGGCGGGCCGTAGAGGAGGACGCCGCTCGGCGGTTCGATGCCGACCTCTTCGAACATGCCGGGATTCTCCAGCGGCATCTCGACGGTCTCGCGGACTTCGTTCATCTGCTCTTCGAGTCCACCGATATCGGTGTAGGTTACGTCGGGGCTCTTCGTGACCTGCATCACGCGTGCTCGCACGTCGGTCTCGTCGTCGAGGGACTTGACGATAGAGAGAGAGTTGTTGACGGCGACGCGCGAGTCGGGTTCGAGGTCGTCTCGCATCTCGTCGGTCACTTCGGTAACGGCCTCTTGATTGTTACCGTGCTGTTTGATGATGACGCCCTCGTCCGTTATCTCCTGGACCGTCGCAACGAACAGCGGCGACTGTTTCAGTTTCTTGTTCTCGTGCGTGAGTCGTTCTAATTTCTGCTGGTACTTGTTGTTCTCTGCGTTCGCATCGAGAAGCTTGTCCCGCATCTCCTCGTTCTGTGATTCGAGGACTTCGAGGCGTTCTTGGAGCGCCTCTATTTGTTCCTGTTGGGACGTGCTCTCCTCGTCGTAGGGGAGATCAACGTCTTCCACAGTGTCGGTCATCAACTCCGGATAAGTGCCTGTCTCTTAAGAGGCTTCGGGTGACCGCCTTTTCGCCCCACTCTCCTCCCCCACGTCGCCATTCCCAGTAGTAATATTTCTGAATGGGAAATATTATTAGTCTGTATCCGAAATGGAGGGTTGATGAGTGCTCCAGAGCTATCACAGACGAACGAAACTCGGTTACGGGACGCTGACTCCACCGATGCGATTCGCGAACTCCCACCGAGTGCCAAGCTGGTCGCAAAGGTCTTAGAGTACAACGAGACGATGACACAGAGCGACCTCGCCGACGAGACGCTTCTCCCGCCGCGGACGGTTCGGTACGCGCTGAACCGTCTCGAAGACGAGGACCTCGTGGACTCGCGCTTTTCGTTTTCCGACGCGCGCAAGCGACTCTACACCCTCGACCTCGAATAGGCACCAGACGGCGTCTCTCGCCGGAACCGTCCGAACCTTCTTACCGGAAGACGCGACCAATCGTGGTCGTGCCTTCGACCCTTGCTTTCCACCGTCGGCTGCGTTCGCCGCTCGGTCTATTTCATCGCGTCCGGTGTAATCTTTGGGTGTTCGCGCACGAACGACACCAGGTTCGGCGCGTACGCGCCGAACGCCGGACAGCTGATTCCGTCGCCGAGGTCGGCCAGCGTGTTCTCACATGTGTAACGGGTCGGGTGGTCGAAGTAATCTATCGTCGCCGGTTCGATGTCGATGCCGAGTTGCGGCGCGCGAGCGAGCGACGCTTTCAACACCCCTTTCGGCATCGGTACTCGAATCGGTCGCCGCCCCGTCGCCCGCGCCATCACCCGGAGCATCTCGTCGACCGTGGGCGGGTTTGGGTCACAGAGCTGGTAGACCGTTCCGACGGATTCCTCGATGTCGCTCAGATAGGCTATCGCGTCCACGACGAAATCGCGGGGAACGACGTTGATTTCGTACTTCGTCGGGTCGCCGACTTTGGGTGCGAGCGCCACCGACGGTTGGGCCAGGAGCCACCGAAGGATGTAGTACGGCCCGTCGTACTTCTGTGTCTCGCCGGTGGTACTGTCGCCGACGGTTATCGCCGGACGGTAGATGGTCGCCGGCAATCCCTCTGCCATCCGCTCTTGAACCGCCACTTCTGCGAGGTACTTCGTCGTCTCGTAGTAGTTGTTGAACTGTTGGCCCTCCACGAGGTGGTCTTCGGTGAACGTCCCGTCGTAGCGCCCGCTCACGTAGCAGGTGCTCACGTACTGAAATCGTTCGAGGCTCGGACAGTCCGCCGCGAAGTCCAGCACGTTTCGCGTCCCGTCCACGTTGACGGCCATCCCGACCTCCCGACTCACGGTGAGGTCGTACACCGCCGCGAGGTGGAAGACCTCTCTGACCTCTTCTCGGACCGATTCGCCCTGTGTCCCCAGACCGAGGTCGGGACGGGTGATGTCTCCTTCGACGAGGTCTATCGCCTCCGTTGCGGATTGCGCTCGTTCGATTTCTGCGACGCGTTCTTCGGCCAGGTCTCGGTATTTCGGCTGGACGAGACAGGTGACCGATGCCCCACGACCGACCAGTCGCTCCGTCAGCGCGGAACCGAGAAAACCCGGAAATCCGGTGAGGAAAACGCGCATCTACAGCACCTCCTCGAATCGTTTGAATCCACGCATCACCGCCGTCATCGCCTTCGCGTACCACTTCGTCGGAACGGTTCGTGGGGGTGCGATGGACGTGAGACGTTGGTCGGCAACGGTCTGCGATTCCGTGTACTTCAAGATTCCCTCCGCACCGTGTCGACGGCCGATGCCGGACTCGTTCATCCCGCCCATCGGGGCATCGACGGATGCCCATATCGCCGGGTACGGGTCGTTTATCCCGACGGTACCACACTCGATTCGACGGGCCAGTTCGCGTCCGCGGTCGGTATCTGTCGTCCAGACGCTCGCGTTCAGTCCGCGGTCGGAGTCGTTCGCCAGACGAACCGCCTCGTCGGCGTCCTCGACCCGGTAGACGGCGACGACCGGCCCGAACGTCTCCTCTCGTGCCAGTGCCATCTCATCGGTGACGTCGGTGAGAATCGTCGGTTCGAAGAAGTACGGCCCGACGTCGGGGTGAGCGTTCCCGCCCGTGACGACCGTCGCCCCCTTCTCCACGGCGTCGTCGACGTGCGATTGCACTTTCTCGAGTTGCGACTCGGAGACGAGCGACCCCACTTCGACGTCGTAGTCCAGCGACGTAGCCATCGTGAGCCGTTCCGTCCGTTCGGCGAATCGCCGGCAGAACTCGTCGTACACCCCATCCTGAACGTACAGCCGCTCGAAGGAGAGACAGAGCTGGCCCGCGTTCGTGAAACAGCCCTGGACCGCCCCGTCGATCGCACGGTTCAGGTCCACGTCGTCGAGCACGAGCATGGGATTCTTGCCGCCGAGTTCGAGCGAACACTGCACGAGATTCGCTCCGGCCTGTTCGGCGACTCGTCGGCCCGTTTCGGTGCTGCCGGTGAAAGACACGTAGTCCACGCGCTCGATGAGCGCAGGGCCGAGTTCGCTGCCCCGCCCGGTGATGACCTGGAATACGTCGTCCGGCAGACCGGCCTCCCGGAGGAGTTCTGCGGCGAGCAGCGCCGTGTACGGCGTCTCCTCGGCTGGTTTCAACACCACGGCGTTGCCCGCGACGAGCGCGGGAATCGCGTCGGAGACGGCGAGCGTCAGGGGGTAGTTCCACGGGGCGATGACGCCGACGACGCCGACCGGATGGCGATGCTCTTCGGTCTTCGTGAGCAGTGGAATCGCCCCGTCTCGTCGCTTCGGCCGAAGATGCTCTTCGGCGCGGGTCGCGTAGTAGCGAGCGTTGGTCGCCACGTCGAGAATCTCCTCGAACGCGTCTCGGCGCGCCTTCCCGCTCTCTATCCCCATCACGTCGAGCAGTTCGTCCTGTCGGTCCAACACGAGGTCGTGGAAGCGAGAGACCACCGCCGTCCGGCGTTCGAGCGACCACGACGACCACTCGCCCTGTGCCTCGCGGGCACGCGAGACGGCAACTTCGACGTCGGACTCGGTACAGGCCGGAACGGTCCCGATTCGCTCGTCCGTGAACGGTGCACGGACGATGTGCGAACCGGTTCCACCACTCCCCTCGCCGGTGGTGACGGTCGATGACAGGTCGTCGAGTGTATCTGACTGTACGTGTTCCGTCCAGAGGGACATGGGTGAGCCAACGCAGTGGTCACGGAAATCATTTAAGCAGTGTGGACGAAGTAACTGACCAATGACACGGGTGATTCACACGGGCGATACCCACATCGGGTATCGGCAGTACCACTCGTCCGAAAGACGGGACGATTTCCTCACCGCGTTCGACCGGGTCGTAGACGACGCCATCGAAGAAGACGTCGACGCCGTCGTCCACGCTGGCGACCTGTTTCACGACCGCCGCCCGCGACTCTCCGACCTCCACGGGACCATCTCCGTCCTCCGGAAGCTTCGACGGGCAGACATCCCGTTTCTCGCTATCGTCGGCAACCACGAGAGCACGCGCGGCGACCAGTGGCTCGACCTCTTCGAGACGCTAGGGCTCGCGACGCGACTCGGCTCAGACCCGGTCGTGCTGGGTGATACCGCGTTCTACGGCCTGGACCACGTTCCGCTGTCGAAGCGGGACGACCTCGAATACGACTTTACCCCCTACGAACAGGAGCACGCCGCCCTCGTCGCTCACGGACTCTTCCAGCCGTTCGAGTTCGGCAACTGGGACGCAGAACTCGTACTGACCGAAGCGTCGGTGACGTTCGACGCGATGCTCCTCGGCGACAACCACCAGCACAGCAAGGAACGAGTCGGGGAGACGTGGGTCACCTACTGTGGTTCGACCGAGCGTGCGAGCGCGAGCGAGCGCGACGACCGCGGCTACAACATCGTCACGTTCGACGGCGACACCACCATCACGCGGCGGGGCATCCCGACGCGTAACTTCGCGTTCGTCTCGGTCGAACTCGCGGACAACGAGGGAATCGACCGCGTCCGCGAGGCGATTCGGGAGCACGACGTGGACGACGCTGTCGTGCTCGTCACTCTCTCGGGCGACGGCGAGGACGTTACGCCCGCCCGCGTCGAGGAGTTCGCGCTGGAGGAAGGCGCACTCGTCGCCAGAGTGAACGACCGCCGGGACGTCGAAGCGGAGTCGGGAGACATCTCGGTTTCGTTCGCAGACCCCGACGATGCGGTCCAAGAGCGCGTCCGAGAGATGGGCCTCAGCGAGACGGCCTACGACGTGGACGAAATCGTCCGAGCGAGCAAAGTGGCGGACTCGAACGTCCGTGCTGCCGTGGAAGAACACGTCTCCGACCGCATCGAAGCGGGAACCGCCGCGTTCGAACCGGCGTCCGACGCCACAGAGGACGAGGAGATGGAAGACGAATCGGCGGCCGAGACCGCTGACGCGGACGAATCGACCTCCGCGCACGAGGCAGACGGGGCGGACGAATCGGCCGAAGCAGACGAATCGGACGGACCGGACGAGTTGGACGACCCGGATGAATCCGACGGAACGACCTCCCCCGAAGGCGACCAGAGTGGAGAACGGGTCGGTGCTGACGGACAGATTTCGATGGAGGATTACCTGTGAGATTCGACCGGATTCGGCTCTCGAATTTCAAGTGCTACGAGGACGCCGACCTGGAACTGGACGCGGGTGTCACCGTCATCCACGGACTCAACGGGAGCGGCAAGTCGTCCCTGCTCGAAGCGTGCTTTTTCGCGCTCTACGGTGCGCGAGCACTCGACCGGACGCTAGACGACGTCGTCACCATCGGTGCCGACGACGCGGAGGTCGACCTCTGGTTCACGCACGCTGGCGGACAGTATCATCTTCATCGCCGAGTTCGCGCGACGGGTGAGACTGCCCAGACAGCGAAGTGCGTGCTGGAAACGCCGGGTGGGAGCATCGACGGTGCTCGTGACGTGCGCGAGCACGTCGTCGGTCTGTTTCGGATGGACGCCGAGGCGTTCGTCAACTGTGCTTACGTCCGACAGGGGGAAGTGAACAAACTCATCAACGCATCGCCCGCCCAGCGACAGGACATGATAGACGACCTCCTGCAACTGGGCAAACTGGAGGAGTACCGAGAACGTGCGAGTGACGCCCGCCTCGGCGTCAAGAGCGTTCTCGACGACCGGCGCGGAAGTCGCTCCGAACTCGAAGCGCAGATCGAAACGAAGGAGGAAAAGAACCTCCACGGAAGGTTGAACGACCTCGAATCGAAGCGCAACGAGACGGAATCGGAGATAGAACGGTTCGAGGAGAACCGCGATACGGCACGACAGACGCTCGAAGACGCCGAGAGCGTGCTCGAAACCTACGACGAGAAACGCGAGGAGCTGACGTCACTCTCCGAGGACATCGAGGAACTCCAGTCTGAAATCAGCGAAACGGAACGGGAACACGAACGACTTCGGAATCGCGCGAGCGAGACGAGAGAGCGAATCTCTAAACTCGAATCGACCGTCGAGAGCGCAGTCGACGAGACGGAACTCGACATCCCCTCCGAAGATGTGCTCGAGAGGCGACTCGACGAACTCGATTCGAACGGAGAGTCGGTCGCCGACGAGTTAGAAGACGCTCGCATGAAAGCGCAGATGTTCGACAATCAAGCGTCGAATCTCGCCGAGCGTGCGAACGAACTCGAATCGCGTGCGCAGGAGAAACGGGACAGGGCGGCGCGACTCGATACGGAGGTCGAAAACGCGGTGGATGAACTCGAAGACAGACGTGAGAGACTGGCGGAACTCGACGCCGAAATCGAATCGCATCGTGAGAAGTTCGCCGACGTGCCGGTCGAGTTCGGTGACGCGGACGACCACCTCGAATCACTTCGCTCCGCCCTCGCCGACCGTCGAGAGGACGGGACGGAGTATCGAGCGAAACTCCAGACGGCGAGAGAACGAGTCGCGGAAGCCGAACGACTACTCGAAGCGGGCAAATGTCCGGAGTGTGGCCAGCCGGTCGAAGAGTCGCCACACGTCGACGCGGTAGACGAAGACCGAAAGCGAGTGGCCGAACTGGAGTCGAAGGTCGAAGCGTTCCGCGAAAAGCGGGACGAACTCGAGACGAAAATCGACGACGCCGAAACGCTCGTCACGGCAGAAAATCGAGTGAGCGAGCTGCGAAACAACCGAAAGAGCGTCGAGCAGTTGGTCGAAGACCGAGAAAAAGCAGTCGAGGAAAAACGCGAACAGGCCGAGACCCTCCGCGAAGACGCAGTCGAACTGGCCTCCGACGCGGCGGAACGACGCGAGGACGCGGACGAACTCGCGTCCAAGGCCGAAACGCACCGAGAGACGGTCGTAGACCTCGAATCCGAGCAGGAATCGATAGCCGAGACGCGAGAGAAAATCGAGCGAATCCAGTCGCTTCTCGAGAAGGTCGACAACGCGGAAGACGAACTCGACCGCCTCGCCGAGAAGCGCGACCACCTCCAGGAACTGAACGACCAGCGACGCGACCGCCTCGCCGAAAAACGATCGCGCCGGAACGAACTCCGCGAGGCGTACGACGAATCCCGCGTCGAGGAAGCACGCGAGAACGAACGACGAGCGACGGAGTATCTCGAACGAGTCACGGAGGAGTTGTCGAACCTTCGAGAGCGACGGGACGACCTCATCGACCGCATCGGTGGCGTTCGGGGCGAAATCAAGGAACTCGAGGAACTGCGCGGCCGTCGTGACGAAATCGAATCGCGCGTCGAAGCGCTCCAATCCCTGTACGACGAAGCCGCCGACCTGCAGGCGATGTACGCCGACCTTCGCGCGGAACTCCGACAACGGAACGTCCGGAGTTTAGAACGGATGCTGAACGAGGTGTTCGAACTCGTCTACCAGAACGACTCCTACTCGCGTATCGCGCTCGACGGCGAGTATCGGCTGACCGTCTTCCAGAAGGACGGAGAGCCGCTGGACCCCGAACAGTTATCCGGCGGCGAACGGGCACTGTTCAACCTCAGTCTCCGCTGTGCCATCTATCGTCTCCTCTCGGAAGGTATCGAAGGAAGTGCACCCATGCCGCCGCTGATTCTGGACGAACCGACGGTGTTCCTCGATTCGGGCCACGTCTCGCAACTGGTCGAGTTGGTACAATCGATGCGCACGTTGGGGGTCGAACAGATAATCGTGGTCAGCCACGACGAGGAGTTGGTCGGGGCCGCAGACGACCTCGTCCGAGTGGAGAAGGACGCGACGACGAATCGCTCCCACGTACAGCGTGGCGATTCACTGCTCGAAGTCGCCGAGTAAGGCGTTCAGTCCCTCGTCTGCTGTGTCGGTCAGGTCGTATCCTCGGTCACCGACGACGCGACGTTCCTCGACGAGTCCGGCGGCTCGAAACTCCGCGAGCAGTCCGTGGAGGTCACTCTCGCAGAGGTCGTAGGTAGAGAGCAGTTCGCGGACGGACAGCGGTCCGCGGTCGGAGAGTTCGACCAGCAGGCCCAGCGCGCGTTCGTTCGGCACCGCAGTGAGGAGACGGCGGGGTGCAGGCGGGACTTTTCGTGCGGCGATCTCTAGCGGCGACTCACCCTCGACAGACTGGAGTCGGTCGTTTTCGAGATAGGTTTCGTCTCCCGTTCGAGGGTCACGGACGAGACTCGATTCGCCGGACTGTTTGACGAGGAGATAGCGCTTGCCCGACTCGTCGCACACGGTTCGCATAGGTTCGAATAGCGGTGGCTCGTGGTTAGTCCTTCTGGACGGCGCGATATCGCCGGTACCCGCGGGCGAACGCCACCAGTCCCACTGCGACGAGCGCGCCACCGAACAACCACCGACGCTCGAACCCGACGAGCATGAGACCGAGACTGACCGTGAACAGAGCGACGTTGAAGAGCAAGACCTGCACCCAGAACTCCTTCTGTAGCTCCGAGTCGACCTCTACCTGACTGTAATCGCGCACCGTGGGCGTGTCGATTTCGAGGTTCTCGGATGGGTCTGTGACCGTCGGTACGAGGTCGGCTTCTGGAGCGTCACCGGGGTCTTCGGAACCCTCGTCGTCGTGACCGAATCTATCGAACACCGATTCGAAAAATCGTGTGGGAAGTGAAAAGCGTTCGGAGTCGATTCAGACGTGTTTCTCTAGCGTGACCGTGCTGGATGCTTTGACCCATCCGAGCGGATTTTCGGCGTCGTAAAATACCACCCCGTCGTCCGTCTCGTAGGCCTCTATCGAACCCATGGGCTCGTTGGGAGCCGGTAGTCCGGTTTCTGCGCGGTCCAGCTTACTGTCTTCGGTGGCACGGTCAGACATTGACTTGACCTCAACTGTGCTATGAGTTAACACATATAAATCAGTTTCCCTTCCGGCGACTGGCACAAACGGGAGGGTTTTTATCGGGAAGCACCAAAAACAATCGACATGACTCAATCCGGGCTTGGTGACTTCGCGGGCGGGGACGAGCGTCCCACAGCAGAAGCCCACGCCGTAGCGGGAGCCGACGAGACGGCGGTGCAGGTCGTAGACGCCGACACCGACTGGCTTCCGGATTCGCAAGGGGAAATCGAACTGGCAGTGTCTCAGGTCGATTACACCATCGACGGACACGGCGACGACGAATCACCCATCATCCACGTCTTCGGACGAACGCCGGACGACGAACTTGAACACGTCCGCGTCGTCGGATTTCGGCCGTACTTCTACGCTCCGACAGACACGCTGGACGACGAGAAACTGAGCGACGACCGCATCACCGGCACCGAGGAGGGCTACGAGAGCATCCGCGGCGAAAAGCTGACGAAGATCTTCGGCAAGACGCCACGCGACGTGGGGAACATCCGCGACCAGTTCGACCACTACGAGGCCGACATCCTCTTTCCGAATCGATTCCTCATCGACAAGGACATCAAAAGCGGGATTCGCGTGCCGGAGCGCCGAGGGGAAGACGACGATATCGTCGTGCAAGCGGCGGAGGTAGAAGCGGCCGACGTGCAGGCGAACCTCCGCGTTCACACCTTCGACATCGAGGTCGACGACCGCTCGGGGTTCCCCGAAGACGGCGAAGAACCCATCATCTGTCTCACGAGCCACGACTCCTACCGCGACGAGTACGTCGCCTGGCTCTACGACGCACCCGGAGGCGACGCCGATGCCGATTCGCCGAACGAGCTTTCCGACTACGAACCACTCCGCGACGGGTCCGACATCGAGATACGGACCTTCGCTGAAGAGGAAGCGATGCTGGCGGCGTTTCTCGACTACATCGAAGAAACCGACCCCGACGTCCTCACGGGGTGGAACTTCGACGACTTCGACGCGCCGTACTTTTTGGACCGCCTCGAACGACTGGACGGACAACACCACGACTACGACCTCGACCACGAACGGCTCTCGCGCGTGAACGAGGTCTGGCGGAGCGACTGGGGCGGCCCGACGGTGAAAGGGCGAGTCGTCTTCGACCTGCTATACGCGTACAAACGCACCCAGTTCACCGAACTCGACTCCTATCGACTGGACGCGGTCGGTGAGACGGAACTCGGCGTCGGCAAGGAACGCTACGCTGGCGACATCGGCGACCTCTGGGAGCAAGACCCCACGCGCCTGCTGGAGTACAACGTTCGAGACGTGGAACTCTGTGTCGAACTCGACCGCAAGCAGAACATCGTCGCGTTCTGGCAGGAAGTCGCCTCGTTCGTCGGCTGTAAACTCGAAGACGCGACGACGCCCGGCGACGCGGTGGACGTGTACGTCCTACACAAGGCACACGGTCAGTTCGCGCTCCCCTCGAAAGGACAGTTCGAGGCGGAAGATTACGAAGGTGGTGCGGTGTTCGACCCCATCACGGGCGTCAAAGAGAACGTCACCGTGCTCGATTTGAAATCGCTGTATCCGATGTGCATGGTGACGCTCAACCTGTCGCCGGAGACGTCGGTCGACCCCGAGACGTACGACGGCGACACCTACGTCGCCCCCAACGGCAGCCACTTCCGGAAAGAACCCGACGGCATCGTCCGGGAAATCATCAACGAGACGCTCTCCGAGCGCGAGGAGAAGAAATCGCTCCGGAACGAACACGACCCCGACAGTGCGGAGTACGAAATCTACGACCGCCAACAAGCCGCCGTGAAGGTCATCATGAACTCCCTGTACGGCGTGCTGGGATGGGAGCGGTTCCGCCTCTACGACAAGGAGATGGGGGCGGCCATCACCGCGACCGGTCGAGAGGTCATCGAGTTCACCGAAACTGCCGCGAACGAAATCGACTACAACGTGGCCTACGGCGACACCGACTCGGTCATGCTCGAACTCGGAGGAGACATCGAAAAATCGGAAGCCATCGAGCAGTCCTTCGAAATCGAGGAGCACATCAACGCCCGGTACGAGGAGTTCGCACGCGAGGAACTCAACGCGGAGGAACATCGCTTCCAGATCGAGTTCGAGAAGCTCTACCGGCGGTTCTTCCAGGCAGGCAAGAAGAAACGATACGCAGGATACATCGTCTGGAAGGAGGGCAAGGACGTAGACGACATCGATATCACCGGGTTCGAGTACAAACGCTCGGACATCGCGCCCATCACGAAGGAAGTCCAGCGGCAAGTCATCGAGATGATCGTGACTGGAGAGGACTTAGAGGACGTAAAGACCTACGTCCACGACGTCATCGAGGACTTCCGAGAGGGGAACGTGGACCTGAACGAAGTCGCCATCCCCGGCGGCATCGGAAAGCGACTCGACAACTACGACACCGACACGGCACAGGTCCGGGGGGCGAAATACGCGAACCTGCTGTTGGGGACGAACTTCCAGCGCGGGAGCAAACCGAAGCGACTCTATCTGAAGAAAGTCCACCCGACGTTCTTCGAGCGGATGGAAGAAGAAGGATTAGACGCCCGAGCCGATACGTTGTACGGCGAGTTCAAACGCGAACAGGACGTCATCTGTTTCGAGTACGCAGATCAGGTGCCCGACGAGTTCGAGGTAGACTGGGACAAGATGCTCGACAAGACGCTCAAAGGCCCCATCGCGCGCGTGCTCGAAGCACTCGACATCTCGTGGGAAGAGGTGAAGACGGGACAACAGCAGACCGGTTTGAATAGTTTCATGTGAGTGAGGTTCGAACTGGCGAAGTGCTATAAAGAGACCACTGTTTTTACAATCTGAGAAAAGAAATTTTTCTTTCCGAAAATCGATTCCATACGAATGCGAAACGGTTATGGGTCGACCTGCCCTTGCTCCAAACGACTTAGGTGAACCTAACAATGGCAACGCTCGAACTAAAAAATGTCCACGCAGAGGTCGTGGAAGAAGGTGAAAAGATCCTCAAGGGCGTCGATCTCGAAGTTAACTCCGGCGAGATTCACGCGCTGATGGGTCCGAACGGCAGCGGAAAGTCGACGACGTCGAAGATTATCGCGGGCCACCCCGCGTACGAAGTCACAGAGGGTGAGGTACTGCTTCACCTCGATGGCAACGAGTTCGGCGACACGGAGATTCCGGAGGACATGCGCACCTGGAATCTCCTCGAACTGGAACCGAACGAGCGCGCTGCGCTCGGCGTCTTCCTCGGCTTCCAGTACCCCGCCGAAATCGAAGGCGTCACGATGTCCAACTTCCTGCGTACCGCGCTCAACGCGAAACTCGAAGAACGTGAGGACCTATTCGAAGGCGACGACGCGGAGGAAGAAGAAGAGGAAGCAGGCTACGACACCAGCCCGATGGAAGGACCTGCCGACGACGGCGAGGTCAGCGTCGCGGAGTTCCAACAGCTGCTCAACGAGAAGATGGAACTGCTCGACATGGACGAGAAGTTCGCCCACCGCTACCTGAACGCAGGTTTCTCGGGCGGCGAGAAAAAGCAAAACGAGGTGTTGCAGGCCGCCATCCTCGAACCGTCCATCGCGGTGTTGGACGAAATCGACTCCGGACTTGACATCGACCGCCTGCAGGACGTATCGAACGGAATCAACGCACTGCGCGACGAACAGGGTACTGGCATCCTCCAGATTACCCACTACCAGCGTATCCTCGACTACGTGGAACCCGATACGGTTCACATCATGCTCGACGGCGAAGTCGCCATGGAAGGCGGGCCGGAACTCGCCGAAAAACTCGAAGACAAGGGGTACGACTGGGTCCGCGACGAAGTCTACCAGACCGCATAAGGTGATACTATGAGTTCAGAACAGGACCACTTGAAAGAGACAGATACCGAAGAACGGTTCGAGTTCAAGAAAGAACAGCGGGCCGCCGTCAAGTCCGACAAGGGGCTGACCGAGGAGGTCGTTCGCCTCATCAGCGAGGACAAAGACGAACCCGAATGGATGCTCCAGCGCCGACTGCGCGCACTGGAGCACTACCAGAACATGCCCCTGCCGACGGACTGGCCCGGCCAGCCCGATCTCACCGAGCTCGACGTCGAAGAAATCGTCCCGTACATCCGCCCCGACGTGGAGACTCGCGGCGGCGCGGACAGCTGGGACGACCTGCCCGATGACATCAAAGACACCTTCGACAAACTCGGCATCCCGGAAGCAGAGCGCAACGCGCTCTCCGGCGTCGGTGCCCAGTACGAGTCCGAGGTCGTCTACCAGAACATGCAAGAGCAGTGGGAGGAGAAGGGCGTCGTCTTCATGAACATGGACCAGGCGGTCCAGGAGCACGAAGACCTCGTCAAGGAGTACTTCATGACGAAGTGTGTGCCGCCGAGCGACAACAAGTTCGCGGCACTCCACGGTGCAGTCTGGTCCGGCGGGTCGTTCGTCTACGTCCCGGAAGACGTCACCGTCGAGATGCCCGTGCAGGCGTACTTCCGCATGAACTCCGAGGGGATGGGCCAGTTCGAACACACGCTCATCATCGCGGAACCGGGGAGCGAAGTCCACTACATCGAGGGCTGTTCGGCTCCCAAGTACTCCGCGTTCAACCTCCACTCCGGCGGCGTCGAAGTGTTCGTCGGGGAGGACGCACACGTCCAGTACTCGACCGTCCAGAACTGGTCGAAGAACACCTACAACCTGAACACCAAGCGCGCCATCGTCGAAGCCGGTGGGCGCATGGAGTGGGTCTCCGGTAGCATGGGCTCGAAGGCCACGATGCTCTACCCGTGTTCCATCCTGAAGGGTCGCGGCGCGAGCGCCAACCAGATATCCATCGCCTTCGCGGGCAAGGGACAGAACATCGACACCGGCGCGAAGGTGTACCACAACGCCCCGAAGACGAACTCCACCATCGAATCGAAGTCCATCAGCAAGGACGGCGGTCGCACGAACTACCGCGGCCTCGTCCACATCAGTGACGGCGCAGTCGACTCGTCCACCTCGGTCGAGTGTGACGCGCTGATGTTCGACAACGAATCCACGTCGGACACCATGCCGTACATGGAGATCAACGAAGACCGCGTGGACGTCGCCCACGAGGCGACCGTCGGAAAGATCGGCGACGAGGACGTGTTCTACCTCCAGAGTCGCGGTCTGGACGACGACGACGCGAAACAGATGATCGTCAGCGGGTTCATCGAACCCATCACCGAAGAGCTACCCATCGAGTACGCAGTCGAACTCAACCGCCTCATCGAACTCGAGATGGAGGGGAGTCTGGGATGAGCACGCAGGTACACAGCACACTCTCGGAGGAGACGGTTCGGGAGATTTCGAACGAACTCGGCGAACCCGAGTGGCTGCTCGAAACGCGTCTCGACGCGCTGGCCGCACTGGACGACCTCGATATGCCGCAGGTCATCCGGACGCCGGGACGTGACTGGACGAACCTCGACGCGCTCGACTACGAGAGCTTCATCGACCCGCTCGAAGCCGAGGAGGAAAAAGAGCGCGTCGAACCCGACGGCGTTCACGTCCTCCCGCTGTCCGAGGCGATGGACGAACACGGCGACGTGGTCGAAGAGCACTTCGGTTCGGTCATCGACCCGCAGGAGAACTACCTGACCGCGCTCTCGACGGCGCTCTTTACGTCCGGGACGCTCGTCTACGTCCCCGAAGGCGTCGCCGCCGAGGACGTGACCATCCGGACGACGATGCAGAGCCAGTCGCTTTTTAACTACACGCTCGTCGTCACCGAGAAGTCGAGTTCGGTGACGATCCAGGAGCGACAGGACTCCGAGCCGCTGTCGGGCGAACGCTACTACAGCGGACTGGTCGAGGTCGCGACTGGCGAGAACAGCCACGTCCAGTACGGTTCTCTGCAGGACCTGGACGAGGAGACGTACAACTACATGCTGAAGCGCGGCAGCGCCAATGACCACGCCACGGTCAACTGGGTCGAGGGTAACCTCGGTTCGCGGCTCACGAAATCCTCCGTCGAGACGACGCTCGACGGGGAAGGCTCGGAGACGAAGACCGTCGGCGCGTTCTTCGGCCACGACGACCAGCACTTCGACGTGGCGGCCCGCGTCTGGCACGAGGCGGCGCACACGACCGCAGACCTCGTGACGCGCGGGGTGCTGGACGACGAAGCTCGGTCCGTCTACGAGGGCGTCCAGGACGTCGGTAAGGAAGCGTGGGACACTAACTCCTACCAGCGTGAGAACACGCTGATGCTCTCGGACGGCAGCGAAGCGGACGCCTCGCCGAAGCTCATCATCAACAACCACGACACCGAAGCGAGCCACTCCGCGACGGTCGGACAGATCGACAAGGAAGACCTGTTCTACATGACCTCGCGCGGCGTGGGCGACCAGCAAGCGAAGAACATGCTCGTGGAAGGGTTCTTCGTCCCCGTCCTGGAGGAGGTCGAAGTCGAAGAACTCCGGAACGACCTCGATTCGAAGATCGTCGAACGTCTCCACCACTGAGCACGCATCACCGCTCGTGGTTTAGTTTTCTCTCTCGGTTCTGACCTTCGCTTTCACACGTCGGTCACCACTTTTGCGCTTTTTCTTCACACGAAATCGTAGTAGGGACTGTTAAGTTTCCCCACCTCTACTCCCCACGCATGAGTGTGGGTCAGCGCGTCTCGTCAGACCGCCAGCTAGCGCGGCTGCTTCAGATTGGCGTGGTGCTGGAAGAACTGGTCGAGGCACGAGCCGCACGCCACTTCGAGTCGCTTCCCTCCAAAGAGCGGAACGAACTCCACGAAGACGTGCGCGAACTACTCGCAGAAGCACGCGAAGAGTCCGCAGAACACCGAGAACGCCTCGAATCGCTCATCGCCGAACTCGATGCCGAGACGGTTCCGTTCGAAGAGATCGAGTTGCTGGTCGGCGAGCAGTACGCCCAGACCGCACCCGACGACTTCGATGGCGTCCTGTACGACCAACTCCACGGCGAGGAGACGGCCTACAAGTTCTACGACGACCTCATCGAGGCCATCGAGGCGAGCGACGCGACGTTCGGTCTCGACCGCGAGCGACTGCTCGAGACGCTCACCGCGATTCGAGAGGAGGAAGCAGCGGGCGTCGAAGAGGTGGCAGAACTGATGGAGGCGGCAGAATGAACACCGCAGACCAGTACCTGAAAGCGATTTTCCTCGTCCAGCGTATCGACGACGGCCCGGCGGCGACCGGCGCACTCGCGGACCGACTCGGTGTCAGTCCGGCGAGCGTCAACGAGATGATCGGCAAACTCCAGGAACGCGGACTGGTCGAACACGAGAAGTATCGAGGTGCTACCCTCACCGACGAGGGGCGAGCGCGTGCCCGTGACGCCCTCCAGACCTACTGCATCCTCGAACGCTTCCTCGCCAACGTCCTCGAAGTCGAAGAGTTCCGCGCCGAAGCGACGGCACTCGAGAGCGTCATCGACGAGACCGTGGCCGAGCGACTGGATACCATCATCGACCGCGAACCCCAGTGCCCGGATTGCTTCCACGCCGAGAGCGACATGTGTGCGTACCTCGCAGAGCAAGGAGAAGCAGACTGAATCACTGGGTTCTCCTTTCGGGAGGATAGAGCGAAAAGCAACACACTTGTACGAGGATGCGCTACCCGCAGATGCAATCGCAGTCCCGTGACGTCTCGTCGAGCGAAGTGAGACGAGGGTCGGTGGACGAGCGTGCAAAGCGAGTGCAGTCCCGTGGTGGTGAGCAGTTCTGAAATAACTGCGAGGTACACGGGGCGAGCGAATGAAATGAGTGCAGTCCCGTGGTGTAGCGGCCAATCATAATGGCCTTTGGAGCCATTGACGGCGGTTCGAATCCGCCCGGGACTATCGTTATCTATCGAAAGACTACTCCAGAAGAGTACCACCTACCGACTCGTATCGCTCGGTGGTGGCGAACTACGTCCTGACCGTTTCGACCACCGAAAGCGACTCGTCGACCACGAGTTCGAGCACGTCCCCGTCGAGTTCGACGCGAAGACGAACCCGAAGTGGCGTCTCGGATTCGACTACCGGCCGGTCGTCCGTGAGCCACGCCAGCGACCACGAGGAGACCGTTCGGAGGTCGATGCCGTGTTCCCAGTGGAACGAGACGACAGCGGGGTGGTCGAGCAGTGCCGTGCCGAGCGAGACGGAAACAACTTCGGGACACCGACGGCAGCGATATTCGACGACGGGAGTATCCTCGAGGTCGACGCCGTTCTCCGGGTCGGGGTCCGTCGACAGTTTCGGTGACATCCGACCCTGACAACTGAGACAAATGCCGAGTCGGGCGTGACCGACGAGCCCCCGCATGTACTGCTCGAACCGCTGGGTGAGTTCTTCTGGGGCGAACCCTTCGAGCGCACCCGGTGGGATGCTCGCGGCTTCGAACAACTCTTTACAGTCCGCACAGCGGATATGCATCCGTTCGTCTTCGTACGTCGCCACGACGGTGCCACCGCAACTCGGGCACGGGTGGTCGAACGAGACTGGGTCGGTGTTGCCGGATTCGGTGTACGTTCCCGAGAGAATCGCGCCGACGACCTGCCAACCGGCGAGACGGAGCCGATAGCCCTCGTCCGTCTTCCGGACGAACTGTTCCACGAGTTTTCCGAGGTGATAGTTGAACTGGCCAGAGTCGCGCATCCCGACGGCGTCCCGAAGTTCGGAGAACGACATCGGTTCGGTGGCGTTTTCGAAGAGGACGCGGAGGATAGCGATACGAGTCTCGTCGCCCAACACGGCAAACGCCTCGTCGGGAGAGAGCGAATCGTGAGCCATGCAACCTGTACGACTGGTGCTGATTTAACTGTACTCGAACCGATATCGAAGGCGACCGTCACACGTGGTCGGGCCGACCGACGACCGGGAACGTCGGCGCTGAACGACGGAGAGAAATACGGCGAGAAGGGGAAGCTTACTTCGAACTGTACTGAATCGTTCCTGTCCACTTTCCGTACAGGTCGTCCGTCTGCTTGTCCTTGTCGAGGAGGAGGACCTCTACCTGCAGCGTTCCGGAGTCGAACTGCTGGAACGCTCCCTCGTCGATTTCGACACTGTACGTTCCCTCGTCGTGCTGGAACCTGACACCCGCGCGCGCGACTCGTTGACCGTTGATACGGACGAGGAAATACGGGTCACCGTCCACCAGCGGTTCGGGGTCGACGCCGGGCATGCTCGTGTTCGCCACGACTTCGACGTCGAAGTTCGTGTACCCGTTGCCGCTTTTCGCCTCGACTTTGTTGGTGAACGTTACGCTCTTGATACGACCGGGCTCACGTTTGTCGTCGATAGGTTTGTTCGGAGCTTTCGGTGGCGACCACGATTCTGCCGTTGTCGTCGTCGTTTCCGTCGAAGTCGCAGTCGTCGTGTCCGTCGTCGTCGTTTCCGTCGAAGTCGCAGTCGTCGTGTCCGTCGTCGTCGTTTCCGTCGAAGCCGATGTCGACACCTCGCTCGTCGTTGTCGTCGTTTTCGTCGTCGTGGTCGTCGTGTCCGAACCGCCGATACCGCTACAGCCTGCGAGTACGACCACGAGGACGAGAACGAGGGAAGTTGACCGTTGCCGATTCATACGTAGTGTGTAGATTACCGTGATGAAGCATAAATATCCTTTTGATGGCTTTCAAGCAGTCATTTCTCCCATCAACGGTAAACGTACAGAAATTAACGACAGCCTACCCTCTCCGACCGCTTCAGAACAGGAGTATCCGGAAGCCACCCCGACGTTCGCTCGGCTTCGCCGAACCGGAAACGAATGAAGACGAGGGCGACACCGGAAGTGACCACGACACCGGGGCCGAAAGCACTCGAGAGACGTTCTCCATCCCCTGCCATACTATTTCGTTGTTACGTGCGGAGACAAGATATTTATCTCCGGAGGTGTACGTCAAAGTGAGTGTGTACGAAAAAGACGAGTTCGTGGAAGACGGTACCTTGGCGCTGTACGGTCGCGGTCGTTGGTGAGTTCGATTTTTGAGACGAATGGCCGTCGTGTTTCGGGTCGAAAACGTACTCAGAGCCGGTCGCGTCCGTTACGGCGCGACGTGGAACGGCGGGAGTCGTCGTCGGTGACCCTTTTCACGAGCGCCCGCAGATACCGACGAACGTTGGACGTGTTCCGACGCTTTGAACCGTTCTGTCGGGAACGGGAACGCCGAGTCGTTTTCTGTTCCGAACGAGTCAGTAACCGTCGAAGCGTTGCTTGCGTCTGTGGCGAGACGGCAGGGTTGTCGGGTGAAAACACTTGCGAGAGAACTGCACACACCGCCGCGACGACGACGAAGTAGTAGCCGAGCGTCGTGACGAGGTTCGCCGAGAAGAACGCCACATAGATTCCGTTGACGAAGAAAAATATCCCGGCTAGCTGCAATCCCCTATTGAGATACCGAAACGACGAGTCGGTCGTTGGTTGCTCGATTCCGTTTAAATTTCTCGTACTCATCTGCCCACCCCCTATTTCGACGTGCGACGTAATGAAAGTCAGTCAGACACGTGTATTGGAGGTGACCTGAATCAAAACGGACGTATCCCTACAGTCAATATATAGACTATAGGGTAAAGTATATACTCCATGCGCCAAATTTATATTTCAGCCGCCGCTTCCAACGAGTGAGCAATGACCGAATACGGGGCGAGGACGGAACTTTCGAAAGGTATTCGTCCGACCGATGCTGCCGACGAACCGGCCACCGAACACACCGACGCTGGCCCCATCTTCGCGCGCTTTTCACGACCTCGAAGCGCGATGCCGACGACGGTAGCCGTCGTCTCCGACACACACGTTTCGACCGAAAAACGCGGAACGTGGAAGGTGTTTCACAGAACCCGGGACAGGCTTCGAACCGTCGTCTCGGACGTGAACGCCCGCGACGTAGATGCGCTCGTGTTCGCGGGAGACCTCACCGAAGACGGCGCGACGACGGATTTCGAGACGGTCGGCACTTTGCTCGCCGACCTCGACGTACCGCATTTCGCCGTCCCCGGAAACCACGACGTTCCGAAGTCGTTCGACGAACACGAGACGCCGACACTCGCGTCGTTCGAATCGGAGTTCGCTCGCGGCGAACTCCCCTTCCACGAACGCGTCGGCGGCGTCGATATCGTCGGCTTGAACAGTGCTTCGGCACCCGACGGGTCACTCGCCGACACCCACGACGGTGTCGTCTCCGACACACAACTCGCGTGGCTAGACGAGACGCTTCCCGAGACGGACGCACCGATAGTCGTCATGCACCACAATCTTCCGGGTCTCGCCGCCGAGAGCGACGTTCGTTCGTGGCGATCTTCGTTTCCGACGAGAAACGCCGACGAACTGGCCGACGTACTCTCCCGACACGACGTGCCGCTCCACGTCTCGGGCCACCTCCACATCCCCGCCGTCGCCCGGACGCATGACATCCGCGAGATCGTCGCTCCGTCCCTGTGTTCGTTCCCGCAGGCGTACCTGCTCATGGAGGTCGGGCCCGCCGGAACCACGGTTCGGTTCGTTCCGACCGCCGGACCGGAAGGAACGAACGAGGCGTATAGACACGCGAAGAGAGATTCCGCCCGGAGCACCGTCGTCGCCGAGATGGCACTCGACAGGATTTCCTCGCTACCACTGGCGGACGAGCGCCTCTCGGTGTCGAAGCCGACCTAATCGAGGACGAACTTTAGACGCTCTTCGTCGCTCCCTTTCGTCTCTCGACCCGTAATCCGGAAGGTTCCTATCTCGTCCGTATTCTCGACGTGCGTGCCCGCACAGGCAGTTCTGTCGACGTCGTCTATTTCCACGATGCGAATCTCACGGATGCTCTCCGGCAGGAGGTGGATGCGGGTCCGCTCCGGGTCGAGCGTCGCTTCTGCCTCCTCGCGGTCCAACTCGTACCACCTGACGGGTAACTCGGCCTGGATGTACTCGTTCAGCATCGTCTCGATGCGGTCGAACTCTTCGTCGGAGAATCGTTCGTACGCACAGTCGATTCGCGCGCGGTCGGTGTAGAGCTGGTTTCCCGTCGTCTGGGCGTCGAACTCGTCGAGCAAGACCGCCGAGAGGAGGTGTTGGGCGGCGTGGTATCGCATGTGTGCGTAGCGGCGGTCCCAGTCGAGTCGTCCGGTGACGGTCGTTCCCTCCGCCGGTGGCGTCCCATCGACGGTGTGATAGATGGTGTCTTTTTTCTGTACGTCGGTTACCTGCCACGTCGACCCCTCAGCGGTGAGTTCACCCCTGTCGGCTGGTTGGCCACCTCCTTCGGGATAGAACGACGTCCGGTCGAGAACGACTCGTTCGCCCGAAACGCGTATAACCGTCGCCTCGAACTCGCGGTCGTACGTCGCGTCGAGATACAGCGTCTCCGTCATACGCGGGTAGACGAACAGCCGTTACTTAACGAACTCGTCGTAACGCTAAAGAGCGAATCGTGCGTTTGTATCAATAATGAGTACTTACCGTGGACAACGGAGGAGATTTTATGGGTGTCGAGATTAAGGGCTCACCCGTTTCTGAAGAGGAATTCGAGGAGATGAAAACGTTCGTGTACGAGTATCTCACCGCGAGCGTAAAAAACGAAGAGGGTGGTGGGCGAATGCGCTGGTACCCGTGGCACTCCGCGGACTACCGCTTCAACCACATTCTCAACGTCGTGAATCTGGCCGAAACGATCGCAGAACGTGAAGGTGCCGACGTCGACGTGGCCCGCGTGGCCGCACTGTTTCACGACATCGCCAAACTCGACGCGGACCAGGACGTTCACGCAGAGGAGGGTGCGCGAGTGGCCCGCGAGTACCTCGAATCGCACGGCGAGTTCCCCGAGTCGTTCGTCGACCAGGTGTGCAAGGCGGTCACGAACCACTCGTATCAGGGAGACCTGTCGAGTCTCTCGAAGGAGACGCAGTCGCTCATCGAAGCGGATATGCTCGACAAGGTCGGCGCGAACGGGACGGCCCTGATGCTCTTGCGAATGGGCTACGAGGCGCGAACGCATATGGCCGCCGCCGAGATGGTCGACAGAGTGCTCGAACGTGGGAAGGACGCGTCGTCTCGTGTCCAGAGCGAAACGGCACGGGATATCGCTCATCGCCGACTCAAGCGAGTGAAGTGGTTCCGCGAGTGGCTAGAGAGCGAAGTGCCGGAGATGGATGCAGAGCCGTCGGGGTCGCCACGCGACCGCAAACTCTGAGCTCGGTATCTTTCCGACACGAGCGACGGTCGAGAGACACGCAGTGAGAGACCGAGCACACGGCGAGGAGACGCCGGTTTTCAGGCGAGCGTCGTCACCGCGTCGTAGACGAACGACACGCCAGCGAGCGCGAGGACGCCCGCACTCAGGTAGGCGACTGCGGGCGCGAACGAATCGACGCGGCGGCCCGCGGCGACCAGTGCCGCCGGAAAGCCGACGATCCAGAGCACGATTCCGGTGAAGAAACCGACGACGATTACCGGGCCGCCGGTCGTCACGACGAGATTGCCGGGGAGGTCGGAGAGGACGTCGAACCGCCCCGGGTCGAGCAGGCCGACGCCCGCCGTGAGCCACCAGATTATCTGATACGGGTTCGTAATCGCGAGTGCGAAGGCCTTTCTGAAACCTCTCGCGTTCTCGTCGACCTCGTCCGCGGTGAACGTCGCAGTAGCGTCTCTGGCCGCGCTGTAGGCGAAATACAGCATGAGCAACCCACCGATACCGACCATGACGCCACGAACGAGCGGGGCTTCTCGGACGACGGCGACGACGCCAGCGAGCGCGAGGAGGAAAAAGCAGGCATCGGCGGTCATCGCGCCGAGTCCGGCGAAGAATCCCGACCGCCAGCCACGGAGAACGCTTTCTTCCGCGATGACGGCGTTCATCGGCCCGGGCGGGGCCGCGAGCGAGAGGCCGAGGACGACACCTGCGACGGCAGAAACGAGCACCTCTTCCATCGAATCCGGCTTCGTACCGGGGTGGTAAAAGGTCGGGGATTGAGGTAATACCACACGGGACGAACGACGTTAGACGAGGGCCTGTCCGAAATGGGCGACGGCGGTCACGGCAGTCTCCCAGACGGAGAAGTTAAAGAGCAGTTGCAAGAAGAAATCCGCGGCGAAAAACAGGAACAACACTGCCGACGCGAGATGTGCCTTCCGCATGTCCAACTTGTGGGAGAACTTGTGGAAGAAGTAGGCATTGGCGATGCTCACAGGAATGATAGCGAGCATCTCGCCGACCCAGATAGCCGAGTGTGCGCCGTACTGCGCGGCGAGGCCGATTGTCACTATCTGTGTCTTGTCGCCGAACTCACCGAACGCCATCATCGCGAAGATGGGGAAGAACGCGCTATACTTTCCCATCGTCGCGAGGTCCTCCTGCTGGAACCGCCGCGGGACGACACCCGAGAGGTCGATAGCGCCGCCGTCGGTTTTCGTGACTCCCTCGGGCGTCTCGCTGTCGGGCATCGACCGGAGCAACAGGACGGCAAAGAGCAGAAACAATCCCGCGGTGAGCGCGTCGAGATAGACGCCGGGGAACAGACGAGTGAGTGCCCCGCCGACGTAAATCTCGAGGGCGGTCCACAGCGCGAACGCAGCGCCCGCCGCACTCACGACTAACCACGGTTTGTAGCGTGCCGACAGTCCGGCGATGATGAATTGCACTTTCTCGCCGGGGAGCACCGCGAGTTGTGTCGTGAACGCGAGAACGACGACGTCCCACCAGCTGGTCACGAACTCAGCACCCCCTCCGTCGCGACACGAACGCGAATCGACCGGGCGACGCTCTCCGGAAGGCTCTGTTCGTCGTCTTCGATGGCGACGGTCACCATCCCGAACGGAGCCACGTCCACGATTTCGAGTTCCGTGCCGGGCGTGATTCCCGCGTCGGAGAGATAGCGCAGTTCCGCCTCGTCCCGGTCGCTGACGCGCGCAACGACGACTGTTGTACCCGTGTCGTGCTCGCTGAGAGGCGTCGTGTCGTCTTCTATCGGCGTCAGGTCGGCGTCCGGAATCGGGTCTCCGTGGGGGTCGACCGCCGGGTTTCCGAGCGCTTCCGCCACACGGCGCTCGAACTCCTCGCTGATGTGGTGTTCGAGGCGGTCCGCCTCGTCGTGGACCTCACTCCACGAGTAGTCCAGATGCTCGGTGAGATACGACTCCAACAACCGGTGGTGGCGGAGCACTTCGAGGGCGACCGTCTCCCCCTCCTCGGTGAGTTCGACGCCCTTGTACTTCTCGCGGTCGAGGAGGCCACGGTCGGCCAGTTTCTCGACCATGCTGGTGACGGTCGGGGGTGTCACACCGAGGTACTCCGCAATCGCGGACGTTGCCACTGGTTCCTCGCTCTCCTGCTGGAGCGTATAGATGGCTTTCAAGTAATCTTCCATCACGTCGCTCAACATCACTGAATGGGGATTAGATGCTTCTAACTCTTTAATTTGTCGTGTGCACAATACTGTTTCGGCGGGTAATTTTCCGTGAGGAATCGTGTGACGGCGGAGGACGTGCTATCCGACTGTGCGAACCTTCTGTCCCGTTCCGCCGCGAAGGAGGACGGGCTTCCCGGTGGGTGGGAGTTTAGCACCGCTCCTCGCAGATTCGCTCGATTATCTTCCCGGTCGAGAGCAGTTGGCCGTCGACCGGTTCGAGTGGCGAGGCTCGTCGAACCTCGCAGTCGATTCCACGTCGGTCGAGTTCGGCTTCGATGGCCGCGTCGTCGTGGTGTTGGTCGTAACCCAGTGCGATGACGTCGGGGTCGAGGTCTTCGATGGGCACGAAGATGTCCTCTGGATGACCGACGCGCGCGTGGTCTACCACTTCGAGTGCGTCGACTAAGTCCCGCCGCTGTGGGTTCGACAGAACCGGTGGTTGCTTGTGCGTTACGTTCTCCCGTCGAGCGATGATGACGGAGAGTCGGTCGCCCATCTCTGCTGCGTCCCGAAGGTAGTGGACGTGGCCGGGGTGGAGGATGTCGAACGTTCCTTGTGCGAGTACGTGTATCACTGCTCTCTCAGCTCCTCGTCAATGTCTGCCTGCGTGAAGTCGAAAAACGATTCTGCGTCGGGGAGTTCGACGTCCAACACGTCCAGCGCTCGCCGGTCGCCGTTCCGGTCGAACGCCTGCCAGCTATCGCGGTCGTAGGGCGCGCCGATGATGATGTGTAGGTCACCCTGTCCAAACGTCGCCAGATCGGCGTCGCTTGGCTGGAGGACCCCGTTCGGGTGTGAGTGAATCGACCCGACCGCATTGAGGTCGTTGGGGACGGTAATCGTCTGCACCGTCGCGCTCACGCTGTTCGACTCGGTACCGGGCATCACAAGGACGTCGGTGATGACGGTTCCCTTCCGGTCGAGGCCGAGTCGGCCCGCCGACTCGCCACGGAGAAACCCCATATACTCGTTCGGGTGAGAATCGTGGGAGGCTTCGAGCGCGAACTCCAGCGTCTCCTCCGCGATACCCAGGATCTCGTTCGAGCGGAACAGCCGCATATCACACACTCCGAGAGCCCACGTTCTAAACGTTGCGAACGCGCCGGGTTCGAATGCTGTCGGTTTCGGCAACAATCCGAGTGGGTCGGAACGAGTGGACACGAGTTGCAAAGCGTTAAAAATAGCGCCCCCGAAGGAAGGGACAAGATGACTTCCGCTGATACCGGTTCCGGCGACGGAACCGACGACTCCGTCGTGTACGAACTCGCGGCGGATTGTACACTATCTGACATCTCTGAAGGAGAACGGTATCACGCTACCGTCAACGGCGTCGTTGACTACGGTGTGTTCGTCGATTTATCCGATTCGGTCTCCGGACTCGTCCACGAATCGAATCTCTCTCGAGAGTACGACATCGGTGACAGCCTCGTCGTCGAACTGCTCGAGGTCCGAGAGAACGGCGACCTGAGTTTCACGCCCGCCGAAATCGACGAGTACGAGACGGTCGCAATCGCCCACGAGTACGAAGTCGCCGAAACGGGCACACTCGCCGAACAGGTCGGCGACAGCGTCCATCTCGAAGGTGAGGTCGTCCAGATCAAACAGACGGGGGGTCCGACCATCTTCCACGTCAGCGACGATACGGGCGTCGTTCCCTGTGCCGCGTTCGAAGAAGCGGGCGTCCGTGCTCATCCGGAGATAGAAATCGGCGACATCGTCCACCTCGTCGGAGAGGTCGAAGAACGCGACGGCTCATTGCAAGTCGAAGTGACGTCGCTCGACGCGCTGACGGGCGACGAGGAGTCGGTCGTTCGTGGCCGAATCGAGGAGGCATTGGACGAACGTGCCGACCCACACGACACCGAACCGCTGGTGGAGTGGCCCGCCCTCGAACAGATGTTTCCGGACCTGCGCGACATCGCCAAGCAACTTCGACGAACCGTGCTCGAAAGCCGCCCGATTCGCGTTCGCCATCACGCAGACGGTGACGGGATGTGTGCCAGCGTTCCGGTGGAAATGGCCCTGAAACGATTCATCGAGGAGACACACCAGGACCCCGACGCGAAACGTCACCTATTCAAGCGTCTCCCGAGCAAGGCACCCTTCTACGAGATGGAGGACGTGACCCGCGACCTGAACTTCGCACTCGAAGACCAGGCCCGCCACGGCCAGAAACTCCCGCTCTTGCTCATGCTCGACAACGGGAGCACGGAAGAGGACGTGCCCGCGTACGAGAATCTAGCACACTACGACATTCCGATAATCGTCGTCGACCACCACCATCCCGACCCGGAGGCGGTCGAACCGTACACCGACGGGCACGTCAATCCGTACCTCTACGACGAGGATTACCGCATCACGACGGGAATGATGTGCGTCGAACTCGCCCGGATGATTTCGCCCGGCGTGACCGACGAACTCCAGCACGTTCCCGCTGTCGCGGGAATCTCCGACCGCTCGAAGGCCAACGCAATGACGGATTACGTCGAACTGGCCGAATCGGAAGGCTACGACGAAGAGTTCCTCACGGATATCGGGGAAGCGATGGACTACGAGGCCTTCTGGCTGAAATACGACCCCGGCCGGAACCTCATCAACGACGTACTCAACGTCGGTTGTGACGACGAGGAGCGCCACCGCGAACTCGTCTCGTTCCTCGCCGAGCGTGCCCGTGCAGACACCGACCAGCAACTCGACGCCGCGATGGCCCACGTCAAACACGAGCGACTGGCGAGCGAAGCCCACCTCTACCGGGTGGACGTCGAGAATCACGCCTATCGATTCACCTACCCGCCGCCGGGGAAGACGACCGGCGAAATACACGACCGGAAGGTACAGGAGACGGGCGAACCGGTCATCACCATCGGCTACGGCCCAGACTTCGCCGTCCTCCGGAGCGACGGTGTTCGCCTCGACATTCCGGAGATGGTGTCCGAACTCAACGACGAAATCGTCGGCGGTGGCGTCAGCGGCGGCGGCCACCTCGTCGTCGGGAGCATCAAGTTCGTTCAGGGGATGCGTGAGCAGGTGCTCGATGCCCTCGTAGAGAAGATGGCAGACGCGGAACTCGACGAAGACCTTCAGAGTACGACGGTCGGCCATCGTACGGACGACTAACCGAACACCGCCTCCTTTCTCGCGAGCCACGTTGCTCCGGCGCCACCTGCGTTAGGTTATGCACGATGCACTTGCGTGTGAGCTTTCGGAGCTGCACGGACAGTTCCGGGAGCGGGGCTTCTCGCCGTCGTCTTCGTTCAACTGCGAGAAGCCTGTTTCACTCATCCAGCGCTGGTGGTAGTCATCATCGTCCATTCGAGCGTTATGCGCCTTCTGCAACGGTGTCTGCTGCCTGTGCTTGATCAACGGTCGTGTTGCTTCGGAGTGACACTTCTCACGGAGGTTGCTCCACTAGTAGTTTGCGTCAGCAGATAGCACACGCAGGTCTTCCGCCGGGAGAGGCCACCGACGGGAGCGTCGTCGACGAGCACGCGAACCGTCACAACACGGTTCTGGGCGGCGACGAGGGTTCGAGCGACACGTTGCGAGCTAAACGAGTAGCCCGCGAGAAGGATACGGTCGCTCGCGGACTGGAGCGTTTCGATAGGGACGTTCGGATTGTCCGGAAGAACGAAAACGCGAGCGGACGCGGCACTGGAGTCGACGATGGGGTGGTCGGTCGCCCCCAGTGGCTGCCACGTTCGACTGTCCGGTCGCCACAGTTCACCCGACGGTGCGTCGACGTACGTTATCGAATCGACCGTTTTGGGGTGGCGACCGTCCGATCCGTTTCGTCGAAGGGAGACTGTTTCGCCACTGTTCGCCAACGAGAGACCCCGAACAGGGAGTGTTCGATGGGACGTGAGGTTCCGGGTCAGATTCGGTGCTGTGGAGAACGCAACACGTCCCGATACGGTTTCGTCGGGGAGTTCGACCGCTCGCTCGCCGTCCGACAACGTCCAGTTCGAGAGGTTCGTCCGGTCGGGAAAGGAGACGACGACGAACTCCCCCGCGTCCTCGTGGGCGACGGGATTGGGATACGCCGCGACGATTTCGGTCGATAGCGCAGTCGCTGACGAAACGGGAGCGAAAAGAGGCGTGAGTATCACGACGACGAACGCGACTCTGGCGAACACGTGACGGAGTGGTTCCGGTCTCTGATATAAACGTTCGGAACGGTGGATTTTTGTCAGAGTCGTTCGCTTTCTCCGTATGGTATCGATCCCGGTTGCGCTGGAACTGGCTGGATACGCGTTGGGGACGCTCGGCGGTGTACTCGTCTTCTTCGAGTTCTTCCAGGTGCCGAACTACATCGAATACGACCCGGACTACAACGACTACACCATCGATATCTCTCCGATGGAGGTAACAGAACACACGTGGGTCGGTCGCGTCGGAGCGTTTCTCGTCGCCCTCGCGTTCGCACTCGAGTTCGTGGCGGTTCTCCTCGCTCAGAATCTCGGGTGAACGATTTCGCGGCAGTCCGGGCACTCGGCGAACCGTTCTTTTCCGTTTTCCGTCCCGTATTCGATGAGAACGTAGCCTCGCGGGATGTCACTCTCGCAGTCTGGACACATGCCGAGGGATGCCGGTTCGGTTGCCATCGTGCTCTCTCGGCCAAAATTCAGGGCGCATACGTATTGTTATTGACCGATTGTACGATGGTAAGGAGTCATTACCGGCCGGTCTCCCGGCTACAACGCCTTTTCGGCCTCGCTCTGGACGAGGAACGCACGGTCGTCGGCGTACCCTCGCACGGCGTCGAGTGCGCGCTCCGTTCCGATCTGGTTCAGTGCCCACGCGGCGCTCGCGCGGACGGAGTCCGAGTCATCGTTTTCGAGCGTATCGGCGAGCGGGTCGATAGCACGCGTGTCGCCGATGCGACCGAGTGCGCGTGCGGCGTGACTGCGAACGTCTGCGTCGTCCGCGACGAGTTGGTCTGCAACCTCCTGGGTCACTTCGTCGCTTCCGATTTCGCCCAGCGCCTTGATGACGGTTTTCGCCATGCCCGGGTCGGCATCGGCGTAGTCGACGATTGCGTCGATGGCATCCTCGCTTCCCGTCTTTCCGAGGATGCGGATGGCGTCCTTGTCGCGGCGATTCGCGCGCTGAAGCATCGGTTCGACCGCCGCGTCGTTGCCCATCCGTTCGAGGGCTTCGAGGCAGTGGCGTTCCATGAAGTTCGACTGGAGCGAATCGAGCGCGAGCAACACCATGTCCGCGCGGCCTTTCTTCTCCCACACCTTGAGCGCGTGCCACTCCGGCGGGTAGTCTTTGCGGTGCTCGAGCACGTCGTAGAAGCCCTCGACTTCGAGCTGCTCGCGCGTTTCGAGGTCGCTCCACTCCTCTGCGTCTTCGATACCCTGTTTCAGCTCGTCAGTCGCCTCGACGAGTGTTTCGATGGTGTCCGCGTCCTCGTCGGGGTGGAGGTCGGCGTCGCCGACCGCGATAGCGGCGTTTTCGAGCACTTCCGCGAGGTCGTCAGAGTTCCGAGAGAGGGTGACGCCGAAGTCCGTATCGAGCGTCTCCTGGACCTTCTCGACGAACGACTCGACGACGGTGACGAGTTCCCCACTCCCCTCCGCGGTCCAGCGAGTTTCTCTGATGGTCGATTCGGCGTCCTCGATATCGTCGATGACGTCCTCGGCGTACGGGCCGCGCTCGTCTTCGAGTTCGTCCCGGAGGTCGGCGAGACGCGACTCCAGTTCCTCTCGCGGGTCGGGGTCCTCTTCGTCTTCGGGTTCCGGTAGGTCGGCGCCCTCCAACAGTCCCTCTATCTTGTCGAGTTCAGCTTCGACGACGTCGAGGTCGGCTTCCGTCTCGGCGGCCTCAAGTTCTTCTTCTGCCTGGTCGAGTTGTTCCTCGAGGGAGTCCGCACTGACGGGTTTTTCCTCCGATTCGGATTCCTGGGTCTCCTGTTCGGTCTCCTCGTCCAGTTCCTCCTCTGTCTCCGCCTCTTCGGCGTCTTCGTCGCTCATGCGTCCACCCCCGAGTAGGCCGTTGCTCTCATATGCCGAAAATTCGGTGCGTACCCATCAAGAGCGTTTCCCTTCTGTCGTCTTCTCTCCCGACCGCTTCCCGGTCGTCGCTCGCCAGTAAAACTGCGGTGAGAGCAGGAGATACGCCAGTGCCAGCGTCAACAGCGCGTACGGGAACGTCCGCCCGTTGAAATCGGGCACGAGCACCGCAAGCGAGTGGACAACCCCCATGATGAGTGCGTCGCGGGCCAGCAGGTCGGGATACGTAATCGTCGAGACCATCAGTCCGGCGAGGACGAACACGAGTGCGACCAGAACGAAGGGGTCTGTGAACCCCGCGAGCACCCCGGCACTGAGGATGACCGACGCGAGGGTCGTCGGAACCCCTTCGGTCACGTCGTCGTCGGTGTCGTAGGCGGTGTACAGCCCCAGTCTGACGATTGCCATCGCGACGAACAGCGCCCCTCCAGCGAGTGCGACCGCAGCGCGAAGTCCGTCGAATCCCCACGTCCCGCGTACGACCGCGACGACCAGCATCGCAGGCGCGACCGCGAACGAGGCCACGTCCGCGAGCGAGTCGAGATACGGCCCCGCCGCCGAACTCCCCACCTGCCTGGCGAGCACGCCGTCGAGTCCGTCTGCCACCGCGGCCAGCAGGACGAGGCGCGCGGCGAGTTTCGGGTTCGTGGTCGCCACTGCAATCGCCAGGAAGCCGAGCGCGGCGTTCGAAACGGTCACCGCGTCGGCCAGCGACAGCCGACCCAGAAACCGGGGTTTCATATCCGGCGAGTAGTGCGAGCGCGCTTGATACGTCTTTTGAAACCACGCTCGTCAGTGGAAGGAATCGGCGATTTGCTGTCACTTGCGTCTCGTTACACCCTCTGAGACAACGTTCCATCGTGTCGGCCAGAGACCACAGGAGACGGCGACATTCGGGAACGGGAGGTGGGGTCACTCGACGACGTCTCGGATGCGGGCGAACGCCTCGCGTTCGCGTTCGCCCCCGCACGTGCGGGCCACGTCCTCGAAGTAGTCCAATCGTTCTCGAAGGTCATCGGCGTCGTAGGCGGCCACGTCGAGGCGAGAGGCGGCAACGGTCGCCTCCACGACCGCCGAAAAGCCGCGGTTCGTCGTCGGGACCGCCTCGCGTACGACTTCGGTCTCGACCGGCGTCAGTTCCCACTCCTCCCAGCGCGTCCCCCCGGACTCCCCCGAATCCACCGATTCGACTTCGACCTCGACCCACGCGTCGGCGGAGTCGAGCACTGGGTCTGCCTCTTCCCGAATCGAGAGCGTCGCATCCACGAAATCACGGGGGTCGCGAGTGAACTGGACGACTCCGCCACCCTGCCGGTGAAAGTTCCGCCGGGTTCGAGTGTTCCCCCACGTCCTGGCGGTCACCGGTCCACCCGAATGGAGACCCAGCGCCGCAACGTTCCACAGGTCGTTCGGGCCGAGTGTCGTGACGACCGATTCGGTCACGCCCCTGAGTTCGACCGGCCACTCGCTCACGGTGTATCCCCTCGCTCCAGCGCGACGAACAGCCCTCCTGCGACGATGTCGGCGGTCGTCCCGGGGTTGATGCCGTCTTCGACCAGCGATTCGGCGAAGGCTCGAAGGAGTTCCACGTCTCCGTTGCGTGCACCCTGGAGTGCCTCCTGTGCTCGGACGCGGATGCTCTCTGCGACCTTCCTCCCGTGTTGTTTCGCAACGAGCGTGTCCGGTTCGCGGGCCAGCAGTTCGAGGTATACCCGTGCGCCGCAACCCGACAGCGGCCCGCTCAGTTCC
Organism: Haladaptatus ordinarius; assembly: GCF_054177595.1. Classification (NCBI taxonomy): domain Archaea; kingdom Methanobacteriati; phylum Methanobacteriota; class Halobacteria; order Halobacteriales; family Haladaptataceae; genus Haladaptatus; species Haladaptatus ordinarius. The sequence continues at coordinate 57,097 of NZ_JBPEHH010000012.1, forward strand.
GAGATTCGCTCGCCCGCCCAGAACGTTCGTTCGAACTCGTTCGTCCACTCGTGGGCGATACCGTCCTCGTCCGCACCGAGCTCCATCACGTCGTAGAGGGTGAGTCCGGCCTCCCGTATGGCCGGAATCGCCTCGCTCCCTCGACGCACGTCGAACTCGTCAGCGTCCTCGGGTGGGTCGTCGACGTACACGTCGACGTGTTCGAACGCCCGGTAGAACCCCTCGGAATCTTCGACGGTCGTGGCTTCGACGACCTCGGTGACGGCCTCGGAAGACGTGTCGTCTGCCTTCACGAGCGGAACCAGCAGGCAAAGCGCCCCGAACTGCGTGTTGCCCCCCGATTGCTGGCTCATCCCGGCGACGGCCTCTTCGAACGCCGCACCGACCGACGCGCCGCGTTCGGCCGAGCGTAGTCCCGTCCCGGCACCGACCGCTCCGGCGAGAAAGTGTTCGAACCGTAGCTCTGGAAAGTCCCGTTCGCGGTCGACGTTGCCCGGCTTCGGCGTCCCTGCGACCTCCAACAACAGCGCGAGTTGTGCGTGTTCTGCGGGTGTCATGCGACTACCTCCGTAAACCATTCGTCGGTTGCACAGCGCACGCGGGAAAGGATTTCGGGACGGTCACTGGGTCGCCCGACGCTCACTGCGTTCGCACCGTACTCCAGATACTCCGTGACCGTCTCTCCGTCCCTGACACCGTTGTTCGCGACGACGAAGCAATCGGTCGTCGCTGCGACGTCGGCGACCACGCGCTCGGAATCCATCGCGTCCACGTGGACGATTTTCGCCCCCGAGGATTCGACCCGCCGGGCGACGTCCGGGAGGTCGACGCCGGCCACTTCGGTTCGAACCTTGACGCCGACAGTCGCGCCCGTCTCGGCCGCCGCTCGAACCTGTTCACAGAGTCGGTCAGGCTCTCGTAGGAGCGACTGTCCCGCTCCCACTGCACACATCTCGTCCTGTCGGCAGTGAGCGTTCACCTCCAGGACTGCGTCATGTGTCCGGCACACCTTCGCGGCGGCCCGAATCGGTGGCAGTGTCCCAGAGCGCACGTTGAACCCCGGCCGAATCGGTACGTCGGAGAGTGCGGTGAGTTGAGCGTCCACGAACGCGATGGGGTCGTCCGGCAAGAACTCCTCTCGGTCGCGGGCGACCAGCTGGCGGGCCGCCTCGCGCGTCTGCTCGTCCAGTGCGATACCGCCCAGAAACGCCGCGCCGACGTGTTCGGCAGCGGCCAGCGCCCACTCGGCGTCCGACTCGCCGCTGAGACTCGCCAGCGCGACCCGTGGCCCGAACATCAGACCACCTCCAGCGCGCGCGCAGCGGCGCGCGCGACGCGCTCCGAATCCTCCGTGTCGTTCATCTCCGTACCGGTTCTGACCACGGGACGGTCCAGGTCGGTGCCGTCCTCGTCGTCCAGCACGAAGGCGTCCACGAAGGGGTACGCTTCCGCGATGCCCGCCGTGCTCGGGTCGTAGCCCACCGCCGCCATCAGCTTCGCCGCCGGGCCGGAGAAGACCCGGTCTTCGACGAACGGCGAGACGGCGACCACGGTGGTCGACTCCAGCGCGGCGCGGAGTCCGTCGATGGCGAGCATCGGACCGATGCTCGTCACCGGATTCGACGGGCCGACGACGACCGGTTCGTTCGCAATCGCGTCGAAGGCGGCGGGCGAGGGGTCGGCCTCGCTCGCGCCCCGGAACTCCACGTCCACGACGTCGGGGTCGCCACCGCGAGCGACCCAGAACTCCTGAAAGTGCATCGTACCGTCGGATCGGTCATCCGACGTAGATCGCAAACCGTCTGTCTGCTCACCACCACCCGGCGTGTGGACGATGCTCGCCACCGGGTCGTCGCTCATCGGAACCACGTCCACCGGCGAGTCGAAGGCATCGGCCAGAATCCGGGTCGTCTCGGTGAGCGTGTGGCCTTCGTCCAGCAGGCCCGTTCGCGTGACGTGAACCGCCCGGTCGCGGTCGCCGAGGAGCATGAACTCCGCCACGCCCGAGAACCGCCGCCAGCGCGCGATGTCACGCCCGTCAGTTTGGAACTCGTCGGGGAGGTAGCGTGGCCCGTCAGCGAGCCCAGCGGACGCCGCGAGTCGGTGGAGTTCGTCGTGCGTCTCGGTCGTGTCGTCCGCGATACCCCACCACGTCTCGCGGTTCAACACGTCACCCTGCTGGAAGAGCACGGTATCGATGTCGGGGCAGACGAGCAGACCACCGAGTTCCACGTCGTCGCCCGTGTTCCCGACGACCGTGGTCTCGGCGGGGGAGAAGACCGAACGTGCCCCGTCGAGCAGTTTCGGCGTGCCCGTTCCCCCGGAGAGAAACGTTACCATAGTTCCGATTCTGCCGACCAGCGTCATAAACCTCGTCCTTCGGTTTTTATACGAAGACGACCGAAATTCGTCACAATGAAGACTATCAAGGACAGCGTTCACGACCACATTGACGTGGTGGGCGTCGCACGAGACCTGCTCGACACGCCCGCAGTCCAGCGACTCCGCCACATCACGCAACTCGGGACGGCCCCCCTCGTCTACCCCTCCGCGAACCACACTCGCTTCGAACACAGCCTCGGCGTCTACCATCTCGCGTGCCAGGCCCTCACGAACCTCGGAATCGAAGGCGTCCAGGCAGAGCGCGTCCAAGCTGCCGCCCTGCTTCACGACGTCGGCCACTCTCCTTTCAGTCACACCATCGAAGACCTCATCCACCGCCACACGGGGAAGTACCACGACGACGTTCACGACCTCCTCGCCGATTCGGCGGTGGGTGACGTGCTTCGTGCACACGACCTGGACCCCGATATCGTCGCCGGGCTCATCGCGGGAGAGGGAGAACTGGGACAACTCGTCTCCGGCGAGTTAGACGTAGACAGGATGGATTACCTCGTCCGGGACGCCCACCACACGGGCGTTCCGTACGGTACCATCGACCACGAGCGTCTGGTCCGCGAGTTGACCTTCCTCGACGGGGAACTGGTGCTCGCGGAAGGGAACGTCCAGACGGCAGAGAGTCTGCTCGTCGCTCGCGCGCTGATGAATCCGACGGTGTACAACCACCACGTCACGCGCATCAGCAAGTCGATGCTCCAACGCGCGAGCGAACGGCTACTCGACTCGCCGGACATCGACGCCGAACAGCTGCGGCGGATGGACGACCACGACCTGCTCGTCGCACTTCGAACGAATCCCGACACCGCCGAGTTCGCGCGCTGTCTCTCCGACCGCGACCTCTACAAACGCGCGGTCTGGGCGGAGATGGCGGACGTTCCGGACGAAGTCATCGACGCCGACCCCGAGACGATACGCGAACACGAAGCCGACATCGCCGACAGCGTCGGTGTCGAACCCGAATCGGTCGTTCTCGACGTGCCGAGTCGTCCGCAGATGACCGAATCCTCGTCGCGCGTCATTGTCAACGGTGAGGTTCGACCGCTCTCTCGCCAATCGACGCTCGTCAGAGCACTCCAGCGCGTCCAGCGCGACCAGTGGCGGTTGGGCGTCTACGCCCCGGCAGCGACGACGGAACAGGTCGGACTCGCCGCGGAGCGAGTGCTCGGACTCGACACCGAGGGAGCGCTGGTGAGCGACGTTCGAACCGGCGTCAGGACGACGCTCGACGATTTCGAGTGAATCCTCGACTCGAAATCCGCGACGGGGAGTTTAAGACCCGGTGCTAACAACTGGCGTATATGCTCGTGGAGGGTACGATACTGCGTGGCCCGAACTTCGACCCCATCGAAGGTCGCGTCGTCGTCGAAGACGGGACGATAACGGCTATCGAAGAGGAATCCGTCGAGTCGTCTGACGTCGTCCTTCCTGCGTTCGTCAACGCACACACTCACCTCGGAGACTCCATCGCCAAGGAAGCAGGCGCAGGACTCTCGCTCGAAGAACTGGTCGCTCCTCCCGACGGACTGAAACACCGACTGCTCCGCGCTGCAACGCGTGAGGAGAAAGTCGAAGCGATGCGAAGGTCGGTACGATACATGCAGGCCACTGGAACCGCGTCGTTCCTCGAATTTCGAGAAGGTGGCGTCGAGGGTGTCTACGCATTGCGAGAGGCCGTCGAGGGTCTCGGTATCGAACCGGTCATCCTCGGACGCGAGACGGTCGAAGCGATGGAAGCGGGGGACGGATTCGGTGCGAGTGGTGCGAACGACGCCGATTTTGCCACCGAACGCAACGCGACCGCGAGCGCCGAGAAGTTGTTCGGCATCCACGCGGGGGAAGTCGACGCCAGCGACATCAACCCGGCGCTCGACCTCGCGCCGAACTTTCTGGTGCACGTCGTCCATCCGGAACCGCTCCACCTCGACAGAATCGAAGACAGAGAGATTCCCGTCGCGGTCTGCCCCCGCTCGAATCTCGTCACCGACGTCGGTCTACCGCCGATTCGAGAACTGCTCGACAGGACGACGGTCGCGCTCGGGACCGACAACGTGATGTTGAACAGTCCGTCGATGTTTCGGGAGATGGAGTTCGTATCGAAACTCACCGACGCCTCCTCCCGAGAGGTGCTTCGAATGGCGACCTACAACGGCGCACAGATTGCGGGGCTGAACCGTGGCGTCGTCGAACCGGGTCGAGACGCGAAACTACTCGTCCTCGACGGCGATTCGGACAACCTCACCGGGAGTCGGGACGTGATTCGGTCGGTCGTCCGCCGGGCGGGGTCGGGCGACGTGAAAGACGTCCTCTTGTAAGTGCACAGCCCCGTTGACTTTCGTTTCGAAGGTCACAGGTACCAAACAAGTTAAGACGATACATACCGTGTCATTCGGTAACGTATCCATGTACGACAGAATTCTCGTGCCGACTGACGGCTCGTCGGAGATGAAGTGCGTGGTGGAACACGCCGCCGAACTGGCCGAGGCGCACGAGGCAGAACTACACGCCATCTACGTCGTCAACTCGGCGACATTCGCGAGCCTCCCGATGGAGACCTCGTGGGAGGGCATCAACGACATGCTGCAAGACGAGGGCGAATCCGCACTCGAAGACGTGCGCCGCATCGCAGACCGCTACGACGTCTCGCTCACGACCCACCTCGTCGAAGGACCGCCGAACCGGGAGATCGTTCGCTACGCGGAGCAAGGTGGCTTCGACCTTGTCGTGATGGGGACCCACGGGCGCGGTGGCATCGACCGACTGTTACTCGGAAGCGTCGCAGAGCGTGTCGTTCGTGCCTCGACGGTTCCAGTGCTCACCGTCCGCGTCGGCGAGGACGACGAGCCAGTGAAAGCCGAAGCGAGCGAAGAAGCCAGAGGAAGCACGTAACACGGTGCGTGAGACTCATGCCGGACGCAGGTGTTCGCAGTCGCCCGCGTGAACGCGAACGTCACCGTCGTCAGTCTCGACGACGAGTGCCCCCGGCGTGACGATATCGACCGCTTTTCCGACCACGTCACCGTCCCGCGTTTCGACCCGAACGCACTGGCCGAGCGTCGCTGCGTGTTCGCGCCACGCGGGAAGCACCGCGTCGGGGTCGCTCCTGAGCGCGTCGAACTCCTCCATCAGTCGTTGGACGAAGACTCGGCGGTTCACGCTCCCCGCCGATTCCTGGACGCTCGTCGCGCCCTCGGGAAGGACCGACCCCGGAACGTTGACGTTCACACCGATGCCGACGACGACCCACGAGACGCGGTCCGCTTCGCCCTCCATCTCGGTGAGGATGCCCGCGAGTTTCTCGCTCGTTCCGTCGTCGCCCACGAGGACGTCGTTCGGCCACTTGATCTCCGCCGGAACGCCCGCCTCGCGTGCGGCCCGCGTCACGGCCACTGCGGCGGCGAGCGTCAGAAGAGGCGCGTGTGACGGCGGCAGGTCGGGGCGGAGGACGATACTCAGCCAGACGCCCCCGGAGGGGCCGACCCACTGGCGGTCGAGTCGCCCCCGGCCACCGACCTGCTCGTCAGCCAGCACGACAACGTCTTCCGCGCCCTCTCCCGCCAGTTCGCGCGCCCGGTCGTTCGTACTCTCGATGGATTCGTGATACTCGATTTCGAAGGGGGCGTCCAACCCGTACTCGACTGCCGGGCCGAACTCCGGAAGCTCGTCGACGACGTAGCCCGCGTCGGTACTCTCGATTTCGATCCCTTCCTCACGGAGTGCTTCGACGTGTTTCCACACCGCGTTTCGAGACACGTCGAGGCGGTCTGCGAGTTCCGGCCCGGAAACGGGACCATCGGCGAGTGCGTCCAAGACGGCCCGGCGCGTGTCGTTCATGTCGCTGGATACGGCGAGTCGTGACAAGAATCGTGCGTTCGACGGCGACCGAGAGATGCCGAGAAAATCGGACGACGACCGTTCAGTCCACGACGACTAGCACGTCGCCCATATCGACGCTATCGCCCTCACTGACTGCGACCTGCGTGACGGTGCCGCCGCGCGAGGCGACCACGTCGTTTTCCATCTTCATGGCTTCGAGAACGCAGACCACGTCGCCGGACTGAATCTCGTCGCCTTCTTCGACTTTCACGTCGAGGATGGTGCCTTGCATCTCGGCCGTGACCGTCTCGCCCTCGGCGTCGACGACCGTTTCGCTCCCGCCGCTGCTCCCGCCTGCCGGTTGTGGCTTCTGGCCGCCCGAGGAAGCGTTCGCAGGAATCGTCGCACCGCCGCGCTCTTCGAGGTTGACGTCGAAGCGCTTCCCGTTGACTTCGACCGTGAACTCGCGTTCCACGGCCTCTTCCTCGTCGCTCGTCGCTTCGGTCGAGCCCCACTTCTCCTGGGCTTCGGCCACCCGCTCTTCGTCTAACTGTTCGTCCAGATATTTTGTCGTGTGCTCGCCCGAGACGAACGCCTGGTCTTCGAGCATCACGCGATGGAACGGGATGATGGTGACGACGCCTTCGACGTCGTACTCCGCCAGCGCGCGACGACCGCGAGCGAGACACTCCTCGCGGTCTGCTCCGTGGACGATGAGTTTCGCTATCATCGAGTCGTAATCCGTGACGAGGTCGTCACCTTGCCTGAGCGCGTCGTCGAGGCGAACGCCGACGCCTCCCGGTGGGTCGTACACCTCGAGCGTGCCGCCGCGGGCCGGCGTGAAGTCCTCCGCGGCGTTCTCGGCGTTGATGCGGAACTCCATGGCGTGGCCCTCCAGTTCCACGTCGTCCTGTGCGAAGTCGAGTTCCTCGCCCGCCGCGACTCGAATCTGCCACTTCACGATGTCGATACCCGTCAGTTCCTCGGTGACGCAGTGTTCGACCTGGATGCGGGTGTTCACTTCGAGAAAGTAGAACTCGCCGTCCTCGACGAGGAACTCCACGGTCCCGGCGTTGACGTACTCCGAGGCCTGCACACCCTGCCGGGCCGCCTCCCCTATCTGTTCCCGGAGGGCGTCCGAGAGTGCGGGCGAGGGGCCTTCCTCGATGACTTTCTGGTGCCGACGCTGGAGCGAGCAGTCGCGCTCACCGAGGTGACGGACGTTGCCGTGCTCGTCGGCGATTATCTGTACCTCGATGTGGCGTGGCTGTTCGAGGTAGCGTTCGAGGTAGACCGAGTCGTTGTCGAAGTACGCCTCACCCTCGCGCTGGGCGGATTCGAGCTGGTCTTCGACCTCGTCTTCGGTGCGGACGACCTTCATGCCGCGTCCGCCGCCGCCACCCTCGGCCTTGATGGCGATGGGGTAGCCGTGCTCCTCTCCGAACTCCCGCACTTCTTCGGGGTCCGTGACGGGGTCGGTCGTTCCGGGCACGACCGGCACGTCCGCCTGCTGCATCAGTTTCCGCGCCTGAGTCTTCTCTCCCAGTTGCTCCATCGAATCGCTGGACGGTCCGATCCACGTGACGCCGTCGGTCGCCTCGACCTTCGCGGCGAAATCCGCGTTCTCCGCGAGGAAGCCGTATCCAGGGTGGATGGCGTCCGCACCGGCTTTGGTGGCGGCGTCGATGACGGCTTCATGGTCGAGGTAGGAGTCGGCCGCCCGCGCCGGGCCGACGTTGTACGCTTCGTCGGCGTACCGAACGTGACCACTGTTTCGGTCGGCGTCGCTGTAGACTGCGACGGTGTCGATTCCGAGTTCCTCGCAGGCCCGCATCACGCGAACTGCGATCTCCCCGCGATTGGCGACGAGAACCTTATCGAACATTCTTGCGGAAAGCTATTCGGGTGGGTAACCTCATTCTGTCGGTTCTCCGTCGGGGTCATCGCGCGTCAATGCCGCGTTACCGTTCGGTCGACGACCCGCGGATCGTCCCGCGGCGTTCCCGGGCCGCTCGACGCCGTTCGAATACCGAAATCCACATCCGGCTACGCGACGTATAAAAGACCACCCATGAAACGCTATCTCGTCGCAATCGACGGTTCTCCCGCGAGCACAGGGGCTCTCCAGTACGCTCTCGACCTCGCGGACGACACGGGCGCAAACGTGACCGCAGTCCACGTCGTCGTCCCGGACCAGTTCTTCACGGGCGGTGACAAGCCACCCGCGAGCTTCTCGGAAGCCGACCGTGAACTCCTCCTGTCGAGCATCGAAGACGCCGAAACCCGAGGACAGGAGCTACTGGACGAAGCCGCCGCGCTCGCCGACGACAGAGCGGAAATCGACACCGGTCTCCTGTACGGTGAACCGGTCGACCGAATCACGGAGTACGCCGAGGAGAGCGACTTCGACGCCATCTTCATCGGCCACCGCGGCACCTCGGAACGGTACGAAGGTCTGTTCGGAAGCACCGCCAAACAGGTCGCCGGGCGCGCGACGATTCCCGTCACTATCGTCCGGTAGACGGTATTCTATTAGGTCTCCACGACGACGGGACGAGCATGGACGTAGAGATATCTCACTCGACGCTCTCGGGGACGGCGCGCGCACCGCCGTCGAAGAGCTACACCCACCGGGCGATTCTCGCCGCCGGATACTCGGACGGCGCGCTGGTGTACGACCCCCTCGTCAGCGCCGATACGAAAGCCACGATGCGGGCAGTCGACGCCTTCGGTGGCGACGTACGCGACACGGGCGAAGCCATCGAAATCGACGGGTTCGCCGGGCAGCCGGAGGTCCCGGCGGACGTCATCGACTGTGGAAACAGCGGAACGACCATGCGTCTCGTCTCGGGCACGGCGGCGCTCGTGGAGGGCCTCACCGTCCTGAGCGGTGATTCCTCGCTTCGTTCGCGCCCGCAGGGGCCGATGCTCTCCGCCATCGAGCAGTTAGGTGGTCGCGCCGAGAGCACGCGCGGAAACGGCAAAGCACCGCTCGTGCTGAGAGGCCCCGTGCCGGGTGGGACGGTGTTGATTCCCGGTGACGTCTCCTCGCAGTACGTCTCCTCGCTTTTGATGGCGGGGGCGCTCACGGAGGACGGCGTGACCATCGACCTCGAAACCGAACTCAAGTCGGCACCCTACGTGGACATCACGCTCGAACTGCTGGAGGAGTTCGGCGTCGAAGCCGAACGCGACGGGCGGACCTGCCACGTCGCGGGCGAACAGTTCTACGAACCGACCGACGGCGAGTATCACGTCCCCGGCGACTTCTCGTCCATCTCCTATCTCCTCGCCGCCGGAGCTATCGCCGCGAAAGACGGCGAGAGCGTCCGAATCGAGGGTGCATACCCTAGCGCACAGGGTGACACGTTCATCGTCGAGGTGCTCGACAGGATGGGTGCGGACGTGGACTGGAACCGGAACGACGGCGTGCTCACCGTGCGGAAGTCGTCCCTCTCCGGAGTCGAGGTGGACGTCGGCGACACGCCAGACTTGCTTCCGACCATTGCAGCGCTCGGAGCGGTCGCGGACGGCAAGACGCACGTCGTTAACTGCGAGCACGTCCGCTACAAGGAGACCGACCGCGTAACGGTGATGGCGGACGAACTCTCTAATCTCGGAGCGGACGTCACGGAGGAAGAAGACGCCCTCACGATACACGGCGGGGCGTCGAGCCTTCGGGGAGCGACGGTGAACAGCCACCGCGACCACCGAATCGTGATGGCACTCGCCGTCGCCGGACTCGCTGCCGAGGGGACGACGACGATTACCGGCGGAGAACACGTAGACGTGTCGTTCCCGGACTTCTTCGAGGTGCTCTACGACCTCGGCGCGGACGTCCAGCGATAGTCGACGGCCGCCGTTCACGAGGAATCGTCCACCGCCAGAAGAAAATGTGGTGGACGACTCGCGACGCGACCTGCTCGTGATACACGGCGGTCTCACCCGTGAGGAGATGCTCGCCGCCTTCGCGGCGGCGCGAGTGGCAGACCTGCGTCAAGACGTCGCACTCGTGTTCGTATCCCGGCACGTCGCGGTGATGCCCACGCCGTCCTTGCCGACATCGATAAGAATCGTGTTCTCCGAACAGCCCATCATCCCCCACTCGGCCGACCGCCACATGTCGTTGTCGACCTCGACTTCGACCTGATACGTCCCCGCTTCGAGGACGTTCTTCTGGGTGACGACGCGCCTCGGCCAGAGATGAAATTTATCGTCGAGTCGACGCTTCGAGGCCGTTCCTTCGACGACGACGGAAACGGTTCGGAGTTCGTCGAAGTAGCTGCGAACCCGCAGACTCACCGGTTTCGCCGGTGCGTCGCTGTAGTCCAGCGGAAGACGGCTGAAACAACCGGATACGCCCGTGAGGCCGAGGAGGGCTACGAATCGGCGCCGATTCATCGTTCCGACATTCGCCGTCGAACTATAAAGGTACTTGGAGCGTAGAGCGGCGAAACGTACCGCCTCCTGCAACACCTAAATGGTCTCCCCACACAGCATCACAATGATGAACGGCAACCGATTCGGACGCCTCTTCCAGGTGACGACCTACGGTGAGAGCCACGGTGATGCGATGGGCGTCACCGTCAGCGGCTGTCCCGCAGGCCTCGAACTCTCGGAAGCGGACGTGCAACGCGACCTGGACCGACGAAAACCCGGTCAGTCGATGATAACCACGAGCCGTGACGAACCAGACGCCGTCTCCATCAACAGCGGAACACAGGACGGCTACACGACCGGAACGCCCATCGGAATGGTCATCCAGAATAAGGACGCTCGCTCGGGCAAGTACGAACCGTTCGTCACCGCACCGCGCCCGAGTCACGGCGATTTCACGTACTCCGCGAAGTTCGGCACTCGAAACTGGGGCGGCGGCGGGCGGTCGTCCGCGCGCGAGACGGTAAACTGGGTCGCCGCCGGAGCAATCGCCAAGAAGATTCTCGCGGCGGAAGGAGTCGAACTGAAAGCTCACGTCAACCAGATCGGCGATGTGCGTGCGGACGACGTGAGTTTCGAGGAGATGGTCGAGCACAGCGAGGAAAACGAGGTTCGCTGTGCGGACCCCGACGCCGCAGAAGCGATGCTGGAATCGATAGACGAGTATCAGAGCGAAGGCGACTCCATCGGTGGGTCCATCTACTTCGAAGCGCGCGGCGTCCCACGCGGGCTGGGCGCACCTCGGTTCGACTCCGTCGAAGCGCGTCTCGGCCAGGCCATGATGGCGATACCGGCCACGACGGCGTTCGAGTTCGGGCTCGGACGGGAGGCACGCGAGTGGACGGGCTCGGACCGAAACGACGAGTGGAAGTTCGACAGCGAGTCGCACAGCGACTCGGAAACGAGCGGTGACGAACCGCGAAAACGCGGCGACCCGACGCCCGTCTCGAACCGCCACGGCGGTCTTCAGGGTGGGATTACCACGGGCGAACCGATTTTCGGAGAGGTCACCCTACACGCACCCACGTCGATTCCAAAGACTCAGACCACGGTGGACTGGGAGACCGGAGAGGAAAAAGAGGTGCAGGTCATCGGACGACACGACCCGGTCCTCCCGCCGCGCGGCGTTCCCGTGGTGGAGGCGATGCTGGCGCTGACGCTCGTCGACTTCATGCTCCTCGGCGGTCGCATCAACCCCGACCGACTAGACGGAAATCCCGGCGAGTACGACACGGAATATCATCCGACCGCACCAGACGAGTAACTCTGCGACAGATTCTTGCTACATTCAAACCGTTATTTCAAACATCACCGCCTTCGATACTCACCTCGTGAGTCGTATCCATCCGGACTCTCGTTCGAACCCCCGACTCCGAATTCACCGTCGGAGACCCCATCGAACGGCGAGGAGACACGCTCGCGTGCCTCCTCGGAGTAGAACCGGCTATGAACCGCCTGAAGTCCAGTCAACGACTCCTAAGGAGCCGACGGAAGAGAGTTGATTCGAGAAGGGTGAGCAGTAGCGGAAGAGCATTGACGATGGTGCGAACGTTCGACGGTGGACACACCTTTATTACAAAGAGTATCTTCATAGTAGTTACAGCCCACAGATGAGTGGAGTGGACACGGGATGCGACGAGGACGACCCGACCCCGACTCCCGTCGCAAACGAAACCGGCTATCACGTCTATCACGACGCGACGAACACGCGGCCGCTGAGTGAAACCCTCATCAGTGCTATCGCCGTCGTCCGGAACGTCGATCCGACGGTGGCTCCGATTCCGCTGACCGACGCGGTAGACCCTGACGCACTCGACCTGCTCTTTTCCGACACGCACGGCGGAAAAGAGCGAGACGTCGGATACGTTGTGTTCACGACCGCCGGTCTCGAAGTGTTCGCCCACGCAAACGGCCACGTCTTCATCCGAGAACGAACCGATAAAACAGACGATTCACGTTAGAAAACTATGAGCAGCCCCAACTCGAACGATAGTATTCCCCGAACACCGCCCGCCAACCGACCAGTGACAATCCGAGGAGTATGAGCAGTTTCGCCCCTACCATCGAGTATGGAAAGAGCATCCTCGTCACCGTCCAATCGCTCGGCGAAACCGTTCGACGGACCAGCTTCGAGCACCTCCCTCTTTCGGACGTGAGTTCCGTGGTCGCTGTCACGTACGACCAGTCGGCCGGTTCGTTTCTCCGTACGTGGCGCTCCGCTATCGACACCACGCCGACCGACGTTCGAATCGTCGACGTCGGTCAAACGATGCGTTCGACGGAGAGCGTCTCGCCACAGCAAACCAGCGTGCACGACGTCGTCCGAACCGTCCACCAACCGGGCAACCTACCGAGGGTGGCGAACGAAATCACGTCGGCGCTGGACGAATCGGACGGCGAGACGCTGGTGTTGTTCGACTCGCTCACCACGCTGTTCGAACACGTCTCACTCGCCGGAATGGTGACGTTCTTCGACAGCGTCTCGGCCGCCATCGCCGACTCGGAGGCCGTCGGATACTTCTACCTCGAAACCGGTTCGCACGATGCACCGACCGTGCAGACGCTACGGGTGCTCTCGGACGACACCCTCGAACTCATCGACGACGGTACGGAGTGGAGCATGCGGTCGCTCGAGGACCGAACCGACGACTGTCCGCCACTCGACGTGTTGTTCGACTCCCTCCGCGTCCAGTTGCGACGGGACACACTTCGCTACCTGCTTCGTACGGGCGAACCAGTTAGCGTGGACGAACTGGCGACCGCAGTCGCACCCGATCGGGATGACGATACCGGGACGACCCAGAACACGCTCCGTCGCTACTACACGGCACTGTATCAGTTGCACCTGCCGAAACTCGCCGACGCAGGGCTCGTAGAACACGACGAAACCTCACATCGCGTGTCACTCCGAGAGACGGTGCGGTGGGTAGAACCGTTTCTCGCGCTCACCGATACGTGCCCACGATGAGTAGCGCCTTTTAGCCTCGCGCGACAAACGTCCATATGGACGCTAACCAGGACGTGCTCTCGAACCCGTTCGGGATGGACGAGTCGTGTACGAACTGTGGCCTGTGTGACCACCGCGAGCAGGTCGTTCACGGCTACGGCGACGTCGGTGCCGAGTTTCTCTTCGTCGGCGAGATGCCGAGTGCCGGAGCGGAGAAGACAGGCGTTCCGTTCACGAACGACGACGGCGGAGAACGGTTTCAGGACGTGTTCGGCCGACTGGGACTGAGTGAATCGGCTCCCGACGCCGACGAACCCGAACTCGACAACGCCTTTCTCACCTACCTCACTCGCTGCCGGCACCCCGAACGACCGCCGAGCGACGACGAGATAACGACCTGCGAACCGTATCTGAACGCCGAGATTCGGATGATAAATCCCGAAATCATCGTCCCGGTCGGGCAGCGCGCGCTCACAGCAGCCGCGGCGGAGTACACGACGACGGCGGCAGAGGAGTTCGACGTCGAGTCGGACCACGCGACGACAATTCGGGGGCGAGGGTTCGAACTCGTCCCGATGGTTCATCCGACAGAACAGACCGACGAGCAGGCCGACGCGTTCGTCGAACACGTTCTGGACCTGATGGGTCACGATTACCGGCAGACGAAAGGACGACAGGGTCGGTAGACGGAGCAGTTTTCGCTCAGTTCACCAGTAGGGGTTCTGGCGCCACCGCTTCGAACGCGCGCCGACGAACGCGAGTCCCGCCACGAGAACGGCGACGAGTGCCATCGTGGCGATGGCTGCCACGTCCGAGAGCGTCGTCGTCACCAGCAGTGCGAGTCCGCCGAACACCAGGAGCGCCAGGAGCGCGACACCGAACAGCGCGAGTAGTTTCGTCCAGTACACGACCGAACCGAAGGGGAGCGCAGGCTTAAAATGGTGGCTTTCAAGGCCATCCCGCGCTGACGGAGAGGTATGACTACCATCGCCGTGTTGGCCGACCCGCCGCGCGAGGGGTACGTGTTGCCGGAACTGGCGGCAACCTCGCCGCTCTCCGAATCCGAAGTGACCGAGTTGTACGCCGAGATGCTGAAAGATACGTTCGTCGCTGCCGCGAACAGCGGGGGGGAACTGCTCGTCAACTACCGGTCAGACGACGCGATTCCGGCGGCGTTCGAGAGCGAGACGAGTTCGGAAAACGAACTTCGGGCGCTGGTGGACGAGGCACTGGACGACACGGAAGACGTTCGATTCGAGGTGCAGGTCGGGTCGACGTTCTCCGCCCGCGCCGGGAACACGGCGACCCATCTGCTCGAACGAGAGGAGGTGGCGTCGGTCGCCATCGTAGACGGAACGACGCCGATGTTGACGCGAAAGGAACTCGACAGCGCGGCGATGAAACTTCGGCGGAGCGAGGTGGTCGTCGGACCTGCGGGTGACGGGCGAGTGTACTTCCTGGGTCTGACCGACCCCATCGACTTCGAGGCGGTCTACACGCCGCCGGAAATCGAGACGGTGACCCAGCGGGCGACCGACGCGGGCTACGAGGTCGACTTCCTGCCCGCCATGACGAGCGTCGAGACGGGCGAGGACCTGCGTTCGCTGGTCACGCTCCTGCACGCACGAACCACTGCCGGACGAATCGTCCCGGTCAACACGACGACGTACCTCCACGAACTCGGATTGCGGGTCGAAGCGCGAGACGGCGAGCGCGAACTGGTGCGCTAGTCCGCTGTCGAGACGGACTTCGTCTTCGCCTCGTCGGTATCGAGTTGCCACCCCGTCGTCGCGATGACGAAGAGGACGAGCGGCGAGAGCACGCCGAAGAAGTAGTACGGTGCGTACTGGAGCGTCGGCACGCCGAGTGCGGCCGCCATGTAGACGGCACCCGCGTGCCACGGGATGAGCGCACCGGTCGGCGTGCCGGCGGCTTCGACGGCCCGCGAGAGGTCTCTGTTCTCCAGGCCGTGCTCCTCGTAGAGGTTCCGGAGCGTCATACCGGGGATGACGATGCTCATGTACTGCTGGGCGGTGAGGACGTTCGTGAGAATGGCCGACGCGCCAGTTCCGGCGACGAGGCCACCGACGTTGCTGACCGTCTTCGAGAGATGGTGTGCGAGCACCGCGAGGACGCCCGTCGTCTCCAGGAGTCCCCCGAGGGCGAGTGCCGCGACGACGATACTGACCGTCCACGCAGAGCCTTCGACGCCGCCGCTCGCCAGCAGGTCGGTGACCATCTTCATCCCCGTCTGGGGGCTCGTTCCGCCGAGCAATACCTGCCACGCGGCAGTGAACGACCGGCCCTGGACGAAGAGGGTCGTTCCGACGCCGGAGAAGATACCCGCGATGAGCGACGGGAGGGCGGGATACCCACGGAGTGCGAGGCCGAACGTGACGACGAGCGGGAGGAAGACGAGCGGAGAGACGTGGTACGTGCTCACCAGTGCGGACTGGATGGTCCCGATGCGACCCGACGGAATCGACCCCGTCGCTTGCAGGCCGAGCCAGGCGTAGCCCACCACCGCAAGACCGAAGGCAAGGAGCGTTCCGGCGCGCATCCCGCGGATGTGGTCGTAGAGGTCGGTGTTCGTCACGGCCGCAGCGAGGTTGGTCGTATCGGAGAGCGGCGACTGTTTGTCTCCGGCGTAGGCACCGGAGAGAATCGCGCCCGCAGCCATCGGCGCGGGGATACCGAGGCCGGAGCCGATACCGATGAACGCGACGCCGAGGGTGCCGACCGTCGTCCACGACGAGCCGATAGAGAACGCGACGAGACCCGACAGTACCGCGGTCGCGGGCAGAAAGACCGTGGGAGAGAGCAGTTGCAACCCGTAGTACATCAGCCCCGGAATCGTCCCGGAGCTAATCCACGTTGCGATGAGGGCGTAGATGGTAAAGAGGATGAGCACCGCCTGCAACCCCATCAGGAGGCTGTCGGCGATGCCGTCGTAGAGGTCGTCCCAGGATAGGCCGAGTCCGTAGTACCCGACCAGTCCCGTGAACGCGATGGCCCACAACAGGGGGACGTGTGGGTCCATCTTCAGCCACGCCGACCCGACCCCGAGGAAGAGAACCGTCGCGAGAACTGGCAACAGGGCCAGACCGAGCGACGGTCGCCGGTTCGGCGGCAACTCTGCGTACGTGCGTGGTTCGAAGTCCAGCGAAGGCATCGTACCACGGGGAATGCACTATAGGAATTAAACGGTTGTGATTCAATGCCTCATGATAATATTCCTGTCGTTCAATCTATTCTCCTGGACAGGTCACTCGGACGAGACCGACAGGCCTTAGACCCGGTATCGAGTAGTTCGGCGCGAGGTGGGATGGCAGAGCGGCCTATTGCGCCTGCCTTGAAAGCAGGTGGCGTCAAGCCTCATGGGTTCAAATCCCATTCCCACCGTTTCTCGACGCGAACGGAAGACGTGAGCGTCGAATATGGGAGATGAATTTGAATCAAACCAGTCACAGCCCGCACAGTGAGCGACGTGAGCGGTGAAACCGCGAGTGAGCAAGCGAGCAGGAATGTCTGGGAGTGGTTCAAATCCCATTCCCACAGTTTCTCGGCGCGAACGACCTGAACGCGGCGTAGCACGTGGTCGCTCGTACGAACGAGGAAAGTGCCGGGTGAACTCTCCCGCAACCGGTCGAATCGCTCAGACGATTCGCTCGGCTTCGGCCCGATACCGTTCGAACAGTCGTTCTCCCCAGACGTATGCGTCGTCGTCGGTGTCGGCGAGGACGGTGAGTACGCCGACCATTCGTATTCGGTTAAGACGTAAAACCAGCATACAGTGCTGCATTCACCTCCTCAAGAAGCGTCTGGCGTGACGGAGCTGGTTGTCTCGCCTCTCGATACCACGTGTTCGGGAGATT
>NZ_JBPEHH010000013.1:0-73910 GCF_054177595.1 Haladaptatus ordinarius
ATAGACGAATTCAGTGCTTTGGCCAGGCGGAATCACCCATTGTTTGGATCGGTGAGGCTGGAGTTCGTTTTTTTGAGCGTTTGACGCACTGTTTCGTGGGAAACCGACTCGACGTCGGTTTCCTCAAGCACAACGAGTTCGTCGGCAAGAAGCCGAAGCGTCCAACGGTGGCGCCCATCAGGAGGGTCGCTACAGGCAAGTGCGATGAGGTGTGCTTCGTCTTCACCGGTGAGTTTCCGCTCATACTCACGGTCGGGATCGCGGCGATGAATCGCCGCAATCCCGTCCTCGCAGTAACGTTTTCTCATTCGATGAGCGGTCATTGCGCTACAGTCGAGCGCGTCAGCGATGTTTGGATCGCTGACGCCCTCATCAGCCCGAAGTAGTATTCGAGCCCGGGTAATTGCTTGAGCACTCCGTTTGCCGTGAGAGACGAACGATTCGAGCTCGGTGCGTTCCTCGTCTGAAAGATCAACCGTATACTCCTTGTTTACCATATCCTCTCTAACAGATTGTCTCTTAACAATCTATGGTTGACGAAGCACTAGTCCCGTGGCAGGTGTACCGTTTCGAACGCCGAGCTAGTCGAACGGGCGTTCCGTTCAGTTCGACACCGTCGACGGTTCGCATCCACTCGCTCGAAGACCTCGCTACGAGGAACGGTCTCCCGATTCGAGCTGATTCGTTCTCGGTCACCGATTCGCTGTAGACCGTAATCGGTCGCCATCGTTCTCCGTCGTCCGATGTTGTGAGAAAGCGAGTTACGACGTGCCGTTCGAGCGAGTGGCCCCATCACAGTCACGACGTCGACGAAGTTCGGGGAACACTGCTCACGCCCGAACGTGGTTTCGTACTCGGTGGGAGAACTCTCTCCGAGCGGTAGCGAACGGGAACGAATCTCTCTACGGAAACTGCCACGAAGGTGGCAGTTCTGACACGGATTGACGATCGGTTGGGACCCTATCGAACTCCGTGCCACTCCCCGGTTCGCACTGGTCCGGTATAATCTTACTGTGATTATCTGGGTGAAGAGACGACAGTCGACGAACGGGGGACGATTTGATGCGCACGACACCGTTTTTGCACCCAGAATGCATACGGCCGGTGCTCGTATCCGACACCATGCCCAGAGAGTTGAACAACGTCGATAGAGGGATTTTACACATGCTCCAGCAGGAGGCCCGCAATACGACCGCCCAGGAAATCGCCGACACGGTCGGCGTCTCACCGAGCACGATTCGAAACAGGATCGATCAGCTCGAAACGGACGGTATCATCAAGGGCTACCACCCCGAAATCGACTTCGAAGCGGCGAAGCTTCCGCTGCGAGTCGTTTTCGTCTGCACCGCTCCACTGACCGAGCGTGGCGAATTGGCAGAGAAGGTAATGGACATCAAGGGAGTGGGCGACATCCGGGAGGTGCTGACCGGACGGAAGAACATCCACATCGAAGTCGTCGCGACGAGCACGTCGGACATCACCCGCATCACGGACTCCGTCCACGACCTCGGTATCGAGATAGAGAGTTCAGAGCTCATGAAACAGCGCAAGATGCAGCCGTTCAATCATTTCCACTTCACTACGGCGGAAGGTGGTTCGGCGGAGTTAGAAGAGTAACAATTATTTTATATCTACTGCAACCGCAACTATAGAGTTATATCCTGCGCTTCCCACATTAGATTATGTCGAACCCCGTTCCAGAAGACGAATAAGTACGGAATCCACAAAGCAATAGAAATCCTATCAGTGTGGTTCAAGCCGTTCCAGACGCTACGGATGGATATGAACGGCGTTCCTGTTAGATACTCGCTGTCGGTGAGACAGGAACTGACTTGTGAGTGGCGTCAGAACATCGGAGACGGTACCGGATACGCCGGTAGCATGGTTGGGACCCATGAAAGACTTATCTAATCACCAACGAGCGGTCGAACTGCTTCAGAACCTCGGCTTGAAAGAGTACGAGGCGAAATGTTTCGTGGCACTGTCACGCCTCCCGAAAGGGACGGCCAAGGAGATAAGCGAGACGTCCGACGTTCCGCGAACGCGGGTCTACGACGCGATACGAGTGCTAGAAGCCAAGGGACTCGTCGAGATTCAGCACACGAACCCCCAGCAGTTTCGGGCCGTAGCGATCGACGAGGCAGCCGAGACGCTTCGACGGGAGTTCAAATCTCGGACGGAGACGCTCGTCGAAGCCATCGAGGACATCGAACCAGTACTGCCGGACGCCGACCAGGAAGTGACACACGAAGTGTGGGCGATGTCTGGAGCCACTGCGATTGCGAATCGGACACAACAACTCATCGACGGTGCTGGACGAGAAATCGTCCTCGTCGTCGGCCGCGAAGAAGTTCTCACCGAGGAACTGGTCGAGCACCTGCAGCGGGTCCAGAAAAGGGGAATCAATGTTCTCGTCGGCGCAGTGACTGACCAGCTACGCCACCGGATACAGGAGGAACTCCCCGATTCCGAGGTCTTCGTTTCCGGACTTGAGTGGCTGAGCGGCTCTCTGCCCGGCGACGAGGAGGAGGTGACGATAAGTCGCCTGTTGCTGGTCGACCGAAATACGATTCTGGTCAGTTCGGTCCAGCAGAGCGATGCCGGCGAGTCCAACGTCGAGAAGGCCGTCTTCGGCAGAGGTTTCGACAACGGTATCGTGGTCATCGCCCGACGGCTGATGGCCACGGGCTTGAAATCGGTCGACGGTTCCGACACCGCCGACGGATAAGAGCGGCGCAGAGTTACACGCTGATGCCGAGGTGGTCGTCCAACACGTCCCCGTTCGCTTCCAGTTCTTCGGGCGTCCCCTCGAAGACGATTCTGCCGTGGTCTAGCAGGTACACGCGGTCCGCGAGCGAGAGCGCCACGGCGACGTTCTGTTCGACGAGCAACACCGTGATGCCCTCCTCGTTCAGGTCGCGGACGAGTTCTTCCACCTGTTCGACGACGAGCGGGGCGAGTCCCTCGGTCGGTTCGTCGAGCATGAGCAGGTCCGCGCCACAGACTAGCGCACGAGCGATGGCGAGCATCTGCTGTTCGCCACCCGAGAGGTCGGTGCCGCGACTGTGCTGTCGTTCCCGGAGGTTCTCGAAGGTCGAGAGCACGTCGTCTACCTCCTTGCGATGGGCGCTGTCGTTGCCCCCGAGTGCGCCGATTGCGAGGTTCTCGCGCACCGAGAGGCCGGGGAACACGCGTCGTTCTTCCGGCACCAGCGCGATTCCTCGCTCGACAGTTTCGACCGGCGACCGGCCGGCGATGTCTTCCCCGTCGAGTCGAATCGCTCCGGCGGTCGGCGTGAGCGCCCCCGTGATACACCGCAGGGTGGTCGTCTTGCCGACGCCGTTGCGCCCGATGAGCGCGACGATTTCGCCCTCCGGCACGTCGAGCGAGACGCCGGAGAGCACTTCCGTCTCGCCGTACCCCGCCCGGAGGTTCTCGATGGAGAGCATCAGGCCCGAACACCTCCGAGGTACGCCGCCTGCACCTCGTCGTTCGCCGCCACGTCCTCGGGCGTACCGGTCGCCAGTTCCTGCCCGCGATTGAGCACGGTGATGCGGTCGGAGATGTTCATGACGAGGTCGATGTCGTGTTCGATGAGCAACAGCGTCCTGTCCGCCAACACGTCGTCGATGAGTTCCATCGTCGCTCGCGTCTCCTCCACGCTCATCCCGGCGGTCGGTTCGTCCAGCAGGACGACTTGGGGGTCGGTCGCCAGCACCAGCCCGATTTCCAGTCGTCGCCGGTCGCCGTAGGCCAGCGCCGCCGCCCGCTCGTCCGCACGTCCCGCGAGTTCGATTCGACCCAACACGTCGTCGACCCGTTCGTTGACCGCCGGGAAGCTATCCGCCGGACGGAACAGGCGCTCGCCGACCCAGCGCGATTCGTCGTGGCCGGACTGGGCCGCGAGTCGGACGTTCTCCCGAACGCTGAGTCCGCCGAAGACGGTCGTAATCTGGAACGACCGCCCGATACCCCGTCGGACGCGTTCGTGTGGCGACAGACTCGTCACGTCCTCGCCCGCGAAAACGACGCTCCCCGACGTGGGTGCGAGCGCCCCCGTGACGAGGTTGAACAGCGTCGTCTTTCCGGCGCCGTTGGGGCCGATGACGCTGCGGAACTCGCCCGCCTCGACGGAGAGGTTCACCGCGTCCACCGCGACGAGTTCGCCGAACCGCCGCGTGAGGTTCTGCGTCTCCAGCACTGCCATCAGTTGCTCACCTCCGATTCGGGGTCGGCGACGGGTTCGGGACCGCCACCGGCCTCCTGGTTCGTGTGTCGGGCGACCATCCCGGGAAGCGAGACGAGGCCGCGTGGCACGAAGATGACGAACAGGACGAACACCGTCCCGAGGAGGCCCTGCCACTGTTCGGTGAACGAACTGAGAAATTCCCCCAGCGCGACGTACACGCCCGCGCCGAGCATCGGCCCGTAGAGCGTGCCCATCCCGCCGAGGATGGTCATCACGATGACCTCGCCGGATTTTATCCACGCGAGGAACGAGGGTGCGACCCCGCCGGTGTGAATCGCCGAGAGTCCGCCGGCGAGGCCGGCCAGTGCGCCGCTGACGACGAACGCCTGCCGTTTGTAGGCGGTCACGTCGTAGCCGACGAACGAGGCTCGTTCCTCGCTCTCGCGGATGCCCTGCAGGACGCTCCCGAAGGGGGCGTTCATCATCCGCCGGGCGAGCAGGTACGACCCGACGACGAGCGCGAGCACGAAGTAGTAGAACAACTCGATGTCGCCGAGCAGGGCGACGTCGCCGACTTCGGGGCCGCTCGTCAGGCCGTACACCGGGTCGAAGCCTTTGAACAGGCCGTCGCTTCCCCCAGTGAACTCGGTGTTCTGTACGAGTTGGAAGAACAGCTCTGCGAACCCGAGTGTTATCATCGAGAAGTAGACTCCGGACACGCGAATCGAGAGGTGGCCGACGCCCCACGCGACGAACGCGGCGACGACGATGCCGACCGCGAGCGCGGAGAACACCGACGGCGTCGCGTGCTCGACGGTGAGGACGGTGCCGTAGGCTCCCAGACCGAAAAAGAGGACGTGCCCGAGCGAGACGAGGCCGGCGTAGCCCATCACGAAGTCGAGGCTGAGCGCGAACAGCGCCCAGATGAGCGCGGAGAGGAGGAGCGTGTTCACCTCGTAGGAGGTGTAGAGCACCCCGATTCCGAGGGGGGCGAGAGAGAGCAGTCCGACGACGACCGCCCCGAGGCGAACGCGCGTTCTGTCGTCGAGCACGCCGCCGCCACCACCCGTCAGCAGTTCGCCGCCGCCGTCGGAAGACTCCCACTCGGGGTTGCCGAAGAGTCCCTGGGGACGGACGAGCAGGACGCCTATCATCAGCAGGAAGACGACCACGCCGCCGATGTCCGGGAGGATTGCCTCGAGTCCGAACGGTGGACTCCGGAAGAACGTTTCGAGGACGCCCACGGCGAACCCGCCGAGCACTGCGCCGCGGAAACTGCCGAGGCCGCCGAGGACGACGATGACGAACGCCGGAATGATGACCGAGTTGCCCATCCCGGTGTAGACGCCCTGTTTCGCACCGAGGACGATGCCGGCGAGGGCGGCGAGGAACGCGCCGAACGCGAAGACGACGGTGTAGTAGCGGTCGATGTCGATGCCGAGGTGACGCACCATCTCGCGGTCCTGTGCCCCCGCGCGAACGACCAGACCGAACCGGGTTCGGTTCAGGATGAGCCACGTTCCGAGCGCCATCACGACGCCGATGCCGATGACGAAGAGGTTGTACTTCGAGTAGCTGAATCCGAACAGGTCGACGGGACCACGAAGCACGGGCGGTTGTGCGAACGGCTTGGGGTTGTCACCCCAGACCAACGCGATGGCGTCTTTGAAGATTAAGACGAGTCCGAATGTGAGGAGGATGTGGTACAGGGGGTTCCGGCCGTACAGCGGCCGAATCGTCGCTCGCTCGACGACCGCGCCGACGACGGCGACGAGTAGCGGTGCGACGAGCAGCGCGACCCAGAATATTCCGCCACCGGTTCCAACGGCGACGATGGCGAACGCGAGGTAGGCGCCGAGGGCGAAGAACTCGCCGTGGGCGAAGTTGATGACGTCCATCACGCCGAAGATGATAGACAGCCCTGCTGCCAGGAGCACGTAGACCGCCCCGATGGTCAGTCCGTTCAGAAGCTGTTCGAGGAGTGCGCCCGCCATGTCAGAGCTGACAGTTGGTCTGGTCGCACGGGGGAATCGCTTCGTCACCCTCGACCTTGTTGATGAGTTTCACGTCTGCCATCTTCCCGCCGTTGTAGACGTTCTGCCCGACCCAGACCGGATTCTCCGCCTGGTGGTCACACTCGCGGAACGTGTTCTTCCCGAACAGGGTGTCCATCTCCAGCCCTGCGAGCGTGTCGGCCACTTCGTCCGGGTCGGTGCTTCCCGCCTCCTTGATACCGTTGGCGACCATTCGGATGGAGTCGTAGGCGACCCGCGCGAAGTTGCCGGGTTCGCTCCCGTTCGCGTTCTTGTACGCCTTCACGAACTCCTTGTTGTCACCGGAATCGATCTTCGGAACGTATCGGGTTCCGCTGTAAATTCCGTCGGCGTCCTCGCCGAGCGCACCCCTGACGACCTGGAACGTCGCGGTCGTCGTCATCAGTTCCTTCTGGTTCGTCAATCCCTGCGATTTCGCCTGTTTCGCGAAGTTGATGAAGTCGCTACCGGTCGACCCGACCACGACCACGTCGGCCTCGGAGTTCTTTATCTGGCTGATGAACGAGTCGAAGTTCTTCGCGCCGAACTCCGCCTTCGTGACGCCGACCTCCGTGAAATCCGCACTCGACTGTTTCATCCGGGAACGCCACTCGCTGAGGACGGACTTGCCGTAAGCGTAGTCGGCGATGTGGAACCACACATTGCTTCCGAGGTTCTTCAGCGTCCACTCGGAGCAGGCTTCCGCTATCTGTGCGGTGTTCGTCTCACAGCGGAAGACGTACTTGTTGCAGTTTTTCCCGGTGATGGGGATGGCCGCCGCCCCCGGCGAGTAGATGGTCCCCTCTTTGTTCGCGAACTCGTTCAAACCGAGCGCGACGGAACTGGAAATCGCACCCATCAGGAACGAGGCGCTGTGCTGTTCGACCAGTTTTCGTGCCTCCTGTTGGCCCGTCTCGACGTCGGCCTGCGTGTCGCCGTACTTCGCGTCGATGGTGAACTCGTACTCGTCGCTGTCGTTTATCGTCTCGATGGCCAGTTTCACGCCCTTTCGCTGCTCTTCGGCGAGTCCGGCGTACGGTCCCGTCATCGGATTGAGGATGCCGTATTTCACGGTGTCGACGCTCCCACCGCTGCCGCCGATGTTATCGATACAGCCCGCCACTCCCGCGAGTCCGCCAGCACCCACCGCGCCGAGCAACGCCCGACGACTCGTTTCGAATCCGTTTGCCTCACCCGGGTTACCATTTGCCATGACAACAAGGAACGAAGGGCGAATAATAAATGATTGTATAAGATTGACTGAATGTCGGTTCAGGAATGGAAGTATCCGATGACAGAGATGGGAGTTTTCGGGCAGGGTAAACGATTTACTCTACTCGTGTGATGACGTAACATGGCTCACGACTCGCTAGAATCGCTCTCACGGGCGGACATTCGGGAGCGTCAGGCGATACGTCTCCGACGGTCGGTCGAACACGCGTACGAGAATGTACCTCACTACCGTCGTCGCTTCGACGAGGTCGGCATCTCCCCGTCGGACGTCGACGGCGTCGAAGATATCTCCTCACTCCCGTTCACGACGAAGGCGGACTTCCGTGACACCTACCCGGACGGTCTGTTCGCGGTCAACCGCGACGAGATACGCCGCATCCACGCGTCTTCGGGGACGACTGGGAAGCCGAAGGTCGTGGCGTACACCGACGCCGACCTCGATACGTGGGCCGACCTCACGGCGCGTACCCTCTCGACCGCCGGTGTTTCGGCCGGCCAGACCGTCCAGAACGCGGCGGGGTACGGCCTCTTTACCGGCGGACTGGGTTTTCACGCCGGAATCGAGCGACTGGGCTGTGTGGCCGTCCCGACGGGTGCGGGTCACACTGTCCGGCAACTCCGGTTCGTTCGCGACCTCGACGTGGACGCGCTCGTCACCATCCCGTCGTACGCACTGTACCTCGCCGAAACGGCGGACGAGCGCGGTATCGACCCCCGCGACCTCCCACTCTCGGCGATTTTAGTCGGAGCGGAACCATCGACTCCCGCGATGCGCGCCGAAATCGCGGAGCGGTTCGACGCCACGGTCACCGAGAACTACGGTCTCTCTGAGCTGATGGGACCGGGCATCGCCACGGAGTGTGCCGAGCAGTGCGACGGGATGCATCTCTGGGAAGACCACTTCCTTCCCGAAATCGTCGACCCATCGACGGGAGACGCGCTGCCGGAGGGTGCGGAAGGTGAACTCGTGTTGACGGCGCTGTCGAAAGTCGCACTCCCCGTCCTTCGCTACCGGACCGGTGACGTCGGGACGCTCACGCGCGAGCGATGTGCTTGCGGACGCACTCACGCTCGCCTGTCGATTACCGGGCGGAGCGACGACTTGCTCGTCGTTCGCGGAGTCAACGTCTATCCGAGCCAGATAGAGAGCGTCGTCCTGGAGTTCGACGCCGTCACACCGCAGTATCGAATCGACCTTCGAACGGAGGGCAGTCTCGATACGCTCGAACTGACGGTCGAGCGCGAACCCGGTGCGAACGCAACCGACCTCGCAGACCGCCTCCGCACACGCCTACACGACGTGCTCCAGTTGACTCCCGACGAGGTTCGGGTGGTCGAACCGGGCACCATCGACAAAACCGAGGTCGGCAAGGCGAAACGAATCTACGACCATCGCTGACGATGGATTAGCGCCGCAGACGGTGCGCGTCGGGCTGACGATGGCGTGCGGCCGACAGTATAAGTGTTCGTTCTCCGATGTGGTGTGCATGGCTGCTGACTCCGACCTCCACGACCTCGCAGACCGCCTACTCGTCAAAGACCGGGCCGTCCACCGCGAGACGCTCTCTCGAATCGCCGAGGAGGGCGACGACCGGCTCGTCCCACATCTCGTGGAACTGGCGACCCTCGACGCGGTGGCGAACGACTGGCAGCGGTTCGGCTTTCCCGAAGTGCTTCGAGAGGAGTCACCACCGCGGTCGCTCACCCACCCGGAAGTCGCGTGGCCGGGAGTCATCGACGCGCTCCGTGCGAACGCCGACCCGGAGTTCGACGGTCCGGCGGCGTGGTTGAAGTGGGAGGCGTGGCTCACGGAGCGGGACGTCGAACCGCTCTCCGGGTTCGCCGAGTGGAAGATTCGACTGTTCGAACGCTATCATCCACTGGTCGGCAATTTGCTCGATACGTCGCCGCGACATCCGGACGTCGAGGGTATCCGCTGGGGGAACACCGACCCCGCTTCGTTGCATCCGCTGAACGGCCCGGAGTTTCTGCCCGCCGAGGAGACCGAGTATCTCCGCGATTCGGACCTCGTGTTCGGTTTCGAGGTGGCCGGACAGCCCTACGCAGTTCCTCGCTATCTCGTCTTTCCACACGAGATGCTCAACGTCGAACTCGGTGGAATCCCCCTCTCGCTGACCTACTGTACGATGTGTAACTCGCCGATTCTGTACGACTGCCGGGTCGACGGGATACCGAACGCATCCGCCGGAGACGACCAAACGCTCTCGTTCGGGAGCACGGGGTGTATCCACGGCGGCAACAAACTGATGTACGACGAGGAGACGGGGAGCCTCTGGTCACAACATCGGGGCGTACCGGTCGCAGGCCCGTACTTCGAAACCGACACCACCCTCGATTTCCTGCCCGTCACGCAGTGTTCGTGGGACGAGTGGCGCGAAAAGACATCGGAAACGATGGTGTTGAACCCGGACACGGGGTACGATTGGGACTACGAGTACTACCGCGACTACGACGGCTTCATCAGTCGCCACTACTGGGAGAACGACTCGGTCTCCCACCCCGGCGTCCAATCCAGCGAGAGGAGCGACGGCGAAGACGGCGAGAACGACGAGCGCACGCTCGCAGACAAGGAGTACGTCTACGCCGTGGAGCGCGGCGGGACGGTTCACGTCTACCCCGTGGACTGGGTGGCAGAGCGTGGCCTAGTCACGGACGAACTTGACGGTCGGTCGGTCGTCGTCCTCGGCGACGGAACCGACGTGGCCGTGTACGAGGCACCACCGCTTCCGCTGTCCCGGTCGGGCGATTCGCTGGTGGATGCCGAGGGGACGACGTGGAAACGAACGCCCGACGCTCTCGTCGCGGAGCCAGGGGGGACGGGGGACGACCACCACCGACGAGAACGGATTCCGGGTCGACACGGTCTCTGGCTCGCGTTCCGAACGGGGTACGACGACTGGCGAATCGCGCCCGGTGACGAGCGATTCACGAGTCCGTAACGAAATTCAACCGTTCGATGGGGTGATTGCTCTCTTTTTTCACGGACCGAGGATCCAACTACTACGCAACGGTTTATTATTAAGGATTACGGAGGGTTCGTATGGGTCGCGTGAACGACGCGCACGGTGGTGGGGAACAGAGTGACCAGCACACGAGTAGCACTTCGCGGAGAACGTTTCTCGGACTGGCGGGAGTTGCAGGCGCAGGCGCACTGACCGGCCGCGTCGGGAGTCTTCGGACACAGGGAATCGGCACCGTCAGGTACGGCGTTCTCAGCCCGATGACCGGTCCGTTCAGCGGTCTCGCACAGGGCCAGCGACAGGGGGCACGACTGGCTATCCAGCACGTAAACCAGAGTGACGAGTTCGACTTTCAGATAGACGCCGTCTTCGACGATACGCAAGCCGACCCAGCGACTGGCCGTCGGAAGGCCCAGAAAGTCGTCGACCAGAACGACGTTTCGTACGTGATGGGCGCGATTTCGAGTTCGACCGCGCTCGCGTTGAACGAGTTCGCGGAGCAAGAGGAGGTCGTCTACAATCCCGGTGCGGCGGCGGTCGCCATCACCGGCGAGCAGTGTAACGAGTACGTCTTCCGTGCGGAGACCAACGCCGCACAGATCGCGGAGGCGATGGCACCGTGGACGATAGAGAATCTCGGAAGCAAGGTGTGGTTCCACATCGCCGACTACGCCTACGGCAACTCCGTTCTCCAGGAGTGGCGCTCTCGAATGCAGGCGACCAGTGACGAGTTCGAGGAGGTCAGCGCATCGCGGTCGCAGTTCGGCGCGACCAACTTCGGGTCGTTCGTCAGCCAGATCAGCAACTCCGACGCGGAGGTCGTGGTAATCGGTATGACCGGCAGCGACCTCGTTAACTTCGTCAAGCAGGCCGCGAACGCGGGACTGAAAGACGAGGTCGCACTCGTCAGCCCGACGATGACGTTCCAGGTCGTCCGCTCCGCGCTCGGCCCGGTTGCGGCGAACACCTTCGGCGGCGTACGCTACGTGCCGAAGTTAGAGACCGGCGACAACGCCCAGTTCGTCAGTTCGTACCAGGAGGCCAACGGAAACACGCCGGACAACTTCGCGCGGGTCGCCTACGACTCCATCCGGATGACCGCGCTGGGTATCCAGAGGCGGAAACGAACGACCCCGACGAGGTAACGAACGTGCTTCCGGGTCTCCAGGTCGATAGCCTGTTCGGGCCGAACCGGTTCCGCGAGTGTGACCAACAGGCCACGAATCCCGTCTGGGCGGGGGAGAACGTCATGCCCGAGTCCGGAGAGACGACGGCGGTCGAACTCCGAACGAAAATCGAGGGGCAGAACGCCATCCCGCCCTGTGATAGCGTGAACTGCGACCTCTGACATGGTCGCCGTCACCGGACTCGCCGAGCAGTTGTTGAATGGGCTGACCATCGGGATGGTGTACGTCCTGCTGGCGGCAGGGCTCTCGGTCATCTTCGGCGTGATGGACGTCATCAACTTCGCCCACGGCGAGTTCTTCGCCCTCGGCGCCTACCTCGCGTTCGCGCTGGCCGCACCTCTCGGCGGTGCGGGGTTCTGGGTCGCGCTGCTCGTCGCACCGCTGCTCGTCGCCGTCGTCGGCGCGGTCGTCGAACGGACCACGTTGCGCCCGCTGTACGGCCGGAACCCCCTGTACCATATCCTGCTTACCTTCGGACTAGTGTTGATACTCAACGACCTCATCACGCTCGTCTGGGGGAAACAGGCCAAGCCGTTCGGGCCGCCCGCACTCCTCGACGGGCCGGTGACGGTCTTCGGGGTCAGCAACTCTCTGTACAGCTACTTCATCGTCGGCATCGGCGTCGCTCTGTCGGTCGGGACGTGGTGGGCGCTGAACAACACCCGCTTCGGACTCGTGGTGCGCGCCGGGTCACAGGACCGCGAGATGGTGCGCAACCTGGGCATCGACATCGACCGCTACTACACCGTCGTCTTCGCATTCGGTGCCGCTCTCGCCGCCCTCGCCGGCATCGTCCTCGGAGCCTACCAGAACGTGAACCCGAGCATGGGTAATTCGGTCATCATCCCGGCGTTCGTCATCGTCGTCCTCGGCGGCCTCGGCAGTTTCCGCGGTGCGGTCATCGGCGGGGTCGCCGTCGGGGTTATCCAGACGCTCGCACGCGCCTACTTCCCGTTTTTCGAGGGGTTGGTCGTGTTCATCCTGATGATTCTAGTCCTTCTCGTTCGTCCCGAAGGGCTGTTCGGCAATCCGGAGTGGCAGGCGACCGCCGAGTCGGAAGGGGAACTGCTCGCGGGACGTGGTCGGGCCGTGCTGACCGACGGTCAGCGACATCGCCTCGGTGCGGTGGTCGTCGGTCTCCTCGTGGCGGTTCCGTTCGGCGTCGACGTGTTGTACTCGCAGTTCGTCGTCACGTTACTGACCGACGTGCTGGTCTGGGCGCTGTTCGCGCTCAGCCTCGACTTCGTGATGGGCTACGCCGGCCTCGTCTCGCTCGGACACGCACTGTTCTACGGAACCGGCGCGTACGCCGCCGTCCTCGTACTGCTGCACGTCACGCCGTCGGCGTTCGTCGCCCTCGCGGCTTCGGTTGCGGTCTGTACGGTCATCGCATGGGGGATGGGTCACCTCTCGATTCGCATCTCGGGGGTGTACTTCGCGATGATAACGCTGGCGTTCGCCCAACTGTTCTACAACGCCGTCTTCAAGTTCCAGTGGACGGGAGGGAGCGACGGTCTCTTCGGCGCGGACGTGGTGTACGGCATCGCGGGCGTCAGTGCGGAACTGGACGACATCGCGGAGGCGATACCGTTCGTCGGGGAAGACGTGCTCTTCTATTACTTCCTCCTGGCGGTCGTCGTCGGGTCGTACCTGCTCGCCCGGCGGATGATGAACGCCCCCTTCGGGAGCGTCCTGCAGTCGATTCGGGAGAGCGAGCGCCGCGCGGAGTTCGTCGGCTACGACGTGACCGCCTACAAACGGCAGGCGTTCGTCGTCAGCGGCGCACTGGCCGGTCTCGCCGGCGGTCTGTTCGCCGTCCACAACGGCTACGCAGCGCCGTCGTTTCTCCACTGGTTGAACTCCGGCGAGGTCATCGTGATGACCATCCTCGGCGGGATGGGCACGCTCTACGGGCCGATGCTCGGTGCGGGCGCGTTCATCGGATTCGAAGACCTGTTGTCGTCGTACACGGACCAGTGGCAACTGGCGCTGGGGGTCGTCTTCGTGGCCTTCGTCGTCGCCTTGCCGCGTGGACTGGTGTCACTCCCACGGAAGGTACTCGAACTCCTCGGTAGTTCCACGGGGAGGACACCCGACGAACCCGAACCGCTGACCGAGACCGAGCGGGAGGTGAACAAATGACGACCACCGACGCGGCCGACCGCTCCCCGACGGGGGACTGCGTCCTGCGGGCCGAGGGACTGACCAGGCAGTTCGGTACCTTCACGGCCGTCGACGCCGTCGACCTCGCAGTGCGAGAGGGGGAGTTCCGCAGCGTCATCGGCCCCAACGGTGCCGGAAAGACGACGCTGTTCAACTGTCTCACCGGAGCCCTCGCGCCCACCAAGGGTCGGGTCTACCTCCGCGATGTAGACGTCACCGACCTGCCGCCGCACGACCGGGTTCGGCGAGGGATGGGGCGGTCGTTCCAGATTAGCACCGTCTTCGGCGGTCTGTCGGTGCGCGAGAACGTCCGACTGGCAGCACAGTCGGTCGCCGACGACGCGATTTCGGCGCTCGGAAAACTGTTCACGCCGACGGGGCGGTTCACCGACATCAACGACCGTACCGAGGCGGTTCTCGAAGATATCGGACTGGCCGAGCGAGCAGACGACTCCGCGCGGGCACTCGCTCACGGGGACCGCCGTCGCCTCGAACTGGGACTCGTCCTCGCCACGGACCCGGACCTCGTGTTACTCGACGAACCGACCGCCGGGATGAGCGGCGAGGAGACCGCTCGGACGATGACTCTCATCGAGGAGGTGCTGGCCGACCGGACGCTGTTGCTCATCGAACACGACATCGACCTCGTGATGGACGTCTCCGATGCGATTACGGTGTTACACCGCGGACAGGTCCTGGCGACGGGGTCGCCGGAACGAATCGCCGACGACGAAGCGGTCCAACGGGCGTACCTGGGGGGCGTTCGATGACGAGCGACGAGCGTCTCGACGCGGGTGCTTGCACGAGTCCCCTGCTCGACGCGGCTGACCTCGTCGCAGGGTACGGCGGAACCGAGGTCCTCCACGGCGTCTCGCTGTGCGTCGAAGCGGACGAGATAGTCTCGCTGGTCGGCCGTAACGGCGCGGGCAAGACGACCATCCTTCGGTCTATCGTCGGAAGCGTCGTTCCTGACGCCGGTACCGTCACGCTGCGCGACGAAGACGTCACCCGCCTCTCGCCGGAAGAGACGGTTCGCCGAAACATGGCGTATGTTCCCGAAGAGCGACGTATCTTCCCTGGGCTGACCGTCGCGGAAAACTTGCTCATCGGCCACCTCGGTGGCGGTGAGACGGCCACCAAGCGCGCCCCCGACGACGTACTCGCGGAGTTCGAGAACCTTCGCGACCATCCCGACCGCCGCGGGGCCGCGCTCTCGGGCGGGGAACAGCAGATGCTCGCCATCGCCCGCGCGCTGGTGGGCGGTGCCGACATCATGTTGCTAGACGAGCCAACCGAAGGGCTGGCTCCGTTCGTCGTCCGACAGGTGGAGGATATCGTCACCGACCTGAACGCCGGCGGCACCGCCATACTGCTGGTCGAACAGAACATCGAGGTTGCGCTCGAACTGGCGGACCGCCACTACGTGCTCGACCGTGGCGAAATCGTCTACCACGGAACCACCGAACAGCTCCGGGAAGACGAGGCGGTCCTGACCCGGCATCTGGGTGTGACGAGGTGATGGAGTCGGCGACAGAACCACCGGGATGGGCTCTCGGTTGAGAAACGTTCGTCGAGATGGAGACGGCGACGGGAAAACATCGGAAACGATGGTGTAGGTTCGGTGAACGACGCGGGTGGACGAGCCGTTTCGACGCTCGATTTCGGTGTCGTGAACGGATACCCTTCGGGTGCTTTATGATACCACGGACAGTGATTTCAGACGAATGTACAAACACGTCGCCTTACTGGTGCGTAAGGAGGGAATGAGCCACGACGAGTTCGTCGATTACTGGCAGAACAACCATACGAAGATCGCCCGCGAGATAGAGGGCGTCGTGAAGTACGGTACGGTGCTGCCGGTGAATCCCGAGGCCGCCGAGTTCGACGGCCTCGCCGAACTCTACTTCGACGATCTGGACGCCCTGCACGACGCGCTCGGGAGCGAGGGGTCGCGGGATTACGACCCCGCGAAGGGCAAGGCGAAAGAGGCCCGCGAGGACGTGGACAACTTCCTCGCCATCGAGGAGCGCCCGCGATTCATCGGCGAAGTCGTCACGCAGAGAGACGAGGTAGACGGAGAGACGGACGGCCTGTACAAACACAGCGCGTTCCTCGTCCGCAAGGAGGGGATGAGCCACGAGGAGTTCGTCGACCACTGGCAGAACAACCACACGCCCATCGCCCGCGAGATAGAGGGCGTCGTGAAGTACGACACCGTCCTCCCCACCGACCCCGAAAATGCGGAGTTCGACGGCATCGCGGAACTCTACTTCGACGACCTGGACGCCCTGCACGACGCGCTCGGCAGCGAGGGGTCGCGGGACTACGACCCGGCGAAGGGGAAAGCGAAAGAGGCCCGCGAGGACGTGGACAACTTCCTCGCCATCGAAGAACGGCCTCGGTTCATCGGCGAGGAGACCGTCCAGAAGGACGAGAGACGGGACTGAACGACACCTTTTCTACTTCGTCGTCTCCGACGCCAGCGTGTCGTCGGACGGCAACGCGTTGGGCGGCAGTGGTCTCGGCTCGTCTCGCCGAAGCGACGTCGGCCCCCACCAGCGGAGGACGACGAGGACGAACGCCACCGTGATGCCGGTTCGAAGCGTCTCCGCCGCCGGTGCGAGCGAGACGACCTGCCCCGTGAAGTTCTCCGCGAAGTGGTAGCCGATCGCACCCAGAACGCTCCGTCGGGTGTTGTTGAATATCCACGTGTAGATGATAGAGCCGACGACGATGTTGAAGGCGAAGCTGAGCGGTTCGGGTGCGAAATCGACGCCGCTGTAGTACCCTGGCATCAGGAACAACGGCGCGTGCCAGCTCGCCCACACCAGTCCGAGGAGGACGCTGGACGTGAGGGCACTCCGCCGGAGTTGCAGGCGGTCCAGGAGATAGCCTCGCCAGCCGATCTCTTCCGGTAACGGTCCGAGCACGAGGACGAACCCCGCGTAGGCGACCAGTCCGGTCGGGTTCGAAAGCAGGTCAGTTAACTCCTCGAGTTCGAGCGGGTCGGCGGCGATTCCCGAAATCGCGGCGACGCCAGCCGTGAGCGCGGTGAGCGCCGGGACGAGGAAGAAGACGACAGCGAACCATCGGAGGGAGATTCGGCGCACGTCGGTGATGCGCCTTCGGAGTTCGCGTACTCCTTCGCGGCCGTAGGTGGCCCACGACATGACGACACCTCCCAGTGGTGGTCCCAGCCCACCGAGGACGGTGAACACGACGCCGGGGACGCTGAAGGCGTCGAATCCGGCGACGACGTTGATACTCCACCATCCCCACGCCCAGCCGTGAGAGAAGAGGAGGTACCCCCAGAGGTCACTTTCCCGTCCGAAAGGAAGCTTCGTGCTCTCCAACCGTCGTCTCCGTGTCATCGCCTCGGTCGGACGTTCGCTCGGAACGGGAAAGTGTTACCGGGGGAGTTCTCTCTCGAAGAGTCTTCGAAGGGAGACGTCGATTCGGAACCGTTCGGTCGCTCTCGGACCGCGACCCCAGCGTTTCCCTGGCCGATTCGCGAACCATTACGTGCTCCGTCACGAACCACCGGGTATGAGCAACGGTCCGGACTACCGAAAACAGGTCGAAGATGCCTATCCAGAACTGCAGTCCATCGAGAGCGACGAGTTACGCGAACGGGTCGTCGAGGCGTGGGTGTTGGGTCTCGAACGCGGCGGGTGGCGGGATATCGAAGACATCCCCTATGCGTGGAACATCCACGAGGTGACGAACGTCGAGCACGTCCGGGGGGTGACCCGAATCGCCATGCGCTGTGCCGAAGAACAACGCGAGTTCCACGGTGCTGACCCCGACGAGGACGTCGTCGTCGCCGCCTGCCTGCTCCACGACGTGGGCAAGTGCTACGAGTACGTCGATTTCGTCGGCGAGGAGACGCTGCTCGACCCCGACCCGACCTACGCTACCGAGGATATTCCACACTCCATCTCGGGGTACGCGCTGGCCCACGAAGTCGGCTGTCCGCTCGCGGTTCAGCGCGCGATTCCGCACTTCCTCGGCGAGGTTCCGAAGCGCACGCTGGAAGCTGAACTGGTCAAAAGCGCCAACTCGGCGAGTTCGAACGCGATTACGCAATCTGCGATGGGAATCACGCTTCAGGAGTGGGTCGAGCAGTACAGCCAGACGCAGTAACGGTCGGGGAGTCGTCCATCTGATCCGCTCGTTTAGCCTTCTGTCTGGCGGATTTCTGGACAGCTATCTGGTTATCTATCCGAATATCTTTCTAGATACCTGTCCGGACGTCTCTGTGCACATCTGCCTGGACGCGTTTCGGAGTTTGCCCCGCCGGACGCTCGGAGACCGGTGCCCGTCTCGCCGACCTCCTTTCGACAGGTGTACCATAACCCCTTTTCCCGGCGACTCACAACTCTCGGTCGATGAACCGCCGCAGGTTTTTGGAGGCAACGACCGCCACCGGTGTGACAGCACTGGCAGGGTGTTCTGGACTCTTCCAGACGAAGACGATGCCGCGCGAACCGCCCATGGTACAGAACCCCCCGGATGCGGTGTACTATCCCTCACACACCGAGAGTATGGAGATGGCCGGGATGGCGAAGCAGGGTCGGTATCGCCTCGGCCTGTTTTACTCGTTTCCCCACCGTTTCTGGCTGATGGGGGGCGGAACGGCGAACCAGCAGAAGAAAGTCCCGGTGCAGCAAGACGACGACCTGCACCTGATGGCCTCCGTCTGGGACGCTGAGACGAAGACGGTGCTTCCCACCGGAAACGTTCGCATCGACCTCTCGAAGGGGGACTGGAGCGACACCAGGACGATGTGGCCAATGCTCTCTCAGAACATGGGGTTTCACTTCGGCGACAACGTGTCACTGAACGGTGAGGGAACGTACGCGGCCGAGGTGCAGGTCGGCGGCCTGAGCGTTCGTCGAACCGGGGCGCTCTCCGGGCAGTTCGGTTCGGGTGTAACGCTCTCGACGGAGTTCGAGTTCAGTCAGAAACGTCTCGACACCCTCGCGTTCAACGAACTGGACGACAAGAAAGGGACGAAAGGCGCAGTTAACCCCATGAAGATGAAGATGCCGATGAGCCACGTCCCTCCGAAGGCAGACCTCCCCGGCCAGCTCGTCGCGGAGAAATCGAGTGGCGACGCAACGTTCCTCGTGACGGCACTCTCGGACACCGACCTGGCAGACGATACTTACCTCCTCGTCTCGCCGCGGACGCCCTACAACCGCTACCCGCTCCCGATGATGTCGTTCTCTGCGAAATTAACGCGCGGCGGAAAGTCGGTGTTCGACGGCACGCTCACCCCGACCCTCGACCCGACGCTCGGCTATCACTACGGTGCGAACGTGACAGGTGCCGAGTCGGGCGACCAGCTAACGGTGACGGTCGACTCGCCGCCGCAAGTGTCCCGACACGAAGGGTACGAGACGGCGTTCCTCTCCATGCCGAAGGTGCAGGTAACCGTTCAGTGACGGCTCAGAAGCCGTAAAACAGCGGCCAGGCGAGAACGCCTACCCAGAGGAGCATGCCGGCTTTCACCAGCAGGTTCCACCGGCCGTCGGTCTCTTGCCGTGCCCCGCCGACCGCGAGCAAACCGACCGTACTGAGAACGGTGAGCCGGTGCAGGACGACCGCGATGGGGAGTACCCTGACGCCGATGCTCTGGTAATCGAGGAGGAATCCCAGTCCGAGTGCGACGAACGCGACGCCGAACCAGTCCAGCGACCGACCGCCGCTCGGAAAGCTAATTGCGGCCAGCGGTAAGCCGACGACGAGGGTGAGATAGCCCACACCGGCGATCGCCTTCACGGGGACGCCAGCGAAGTTCGTCTCGACGAAGATACTCGCTGCGCGGACGAGTAGTGGCAACCCGGAGAGGGAGACGCCGAGGGCGAGACCCCGCTGTGTCGTCTCCGTCGAGAGTTCCTCTGTTAGTTCTCGAATCGCATCCCGCAGTGACTCCTGAACGCCGATGGAGCCGAGGAGCAACACGACCCACAACAGCGCCATCGGTCGCAACTCGCTCGTATCTCGAAGGTCGATGACGGACACCCACCCGTCGGTGTCGGAGATGCCGCCGTTGGCGAAGCGTTCTCGGGTGATGTCGGAGACGTACCACTTTCCGTAGTATCGACTATCGAGGTAGTACTGGGCCTTCGCCAACGACCCGACCGAATGTCGCAAACGGAACCAGTCCCAGTGTTCGTGATGGGCCTGAATGGCGGTCCAGGTCTTGTTGCCTTGCCCGGCCTCGTACAGTCGCAGATGATACCGCGACCCGAAATACGTGCCGTCGTGGAGTTGGGCCGTTTCCGTCGTCCACCCACCGCGTGAACCGGGGGCCTTGATGTAGGTGTACCGGGTCGCGCCCGTCGTGTTACGCCACTCGACGGCCGGGTCGTTGGCGCCGACCGATTCGTCTTCGCTACCGACTCCTTTCCACTCGTTCGACTGGTTGCTCCACGTCGCACCTTTCCCGGTGCGTAACTGTGTCACTATCCGTGCGGAGTGTCCTCGAACCACGACGTTGATGGGAAGGGTCAACGAATCGAACTCCCTCTGTCGACTCGTGAAGGGCCACAACTCCGCAGAACTGTTCTCGTTCGGCGAAACCATCCGCACGTTTTTGGGGTCCTTTTTCGCCGTTTTCTCGCCCGTCTGTGCGGTGAGAAACCCGGGCTGGAAAACCACGAGACTGACGAGTACGAGAAACACCATACCAGTCAGAACGCGGCGGTCTATCCCGACTCGTGGTCCGGGCATCAGTACCGAACGGTTTCGAATCGCACGCAATTAGTGTACCGGCCATTTCCGGTTACGAAAACAGTTTCCCTGCACCTGTACTAACTGCCTTCCTCACACGTACTGATTACGGACTCACGATTTACTTCCCGCTCGGGGTTCACTCGGCGTTGCTCACGGCAGAACGAAAACAGAAGTGTTCAGGCGACAACACGGTCGTCTTCCGCGGCTTCGAGCAGTTCCTGATAGCGATTTCGGATGGTGACCTCGCTCACGCTGGCGACATCGCTCACCTCGGCCTGCGTCACTTTCTCGTTGGTGAGCAGGGAACCTGCGTAGACGGCGGCAGCGGCGAGACCGACCGGCGATTTGCCGCTGTGGACGCCCTTCTCTTTGGCGGCCTTGAGGAGGTCGTGTGCACGACGCTCCGACTCGTCACTGATGCCGAGGTCGGAGGCGAAGCGCGTCACGTAGCTCTGGGGGTCCGCGGGTTGGATTTCGAGGCTGAGTTCGCGCACGATGTAGCGGTAGGTGCGTTTGAACTCCATCTCGTCGATGCGACTCACGCTCGCCACCTCGTCCAGACTGCGCGGGACGCCGGTCTGGCGCGCGGCGGCGTACAGCGAGGCGGTCGCGACGCCCTCGATGGAGCGGCCGGGAAGCAGGTCGTCTTCGAGCGCGCGACGGTAGATGACGCTGGCCGTCTCGCGGACGTTCTTCGGCAGTCCGAGCGCGCTCGCCATGCGGTCGATCTCGCCGAGCGCCTGCTTGAGGTTGCGCTCTTTGGAGTCGCGGGTGCGGAAGCGCTCGTTCCACGTGCGCAGGCGCTGCATCTTCTCGCGCTGGCGCGACCCGAGCGTCCGGCCGTAGGCGTCTTTGTCCTGCCAGCCGATGTTGGTCGAGAGCCCCTTGTCGTGCATCATCTTCGTCGTCGGGGCACCGACACGGCTCTTTTCGTCTTTCTCTTTGGCGTCGAACGCGCGCCACTCCGGGCCGCGGTCGACGGAGTCTTCCTCGACGACGAGGCCGCATTCGGAACAGACGGTCTCACCGCGTCCTTCGTCGGAGACGAGGTTTCCGCCACACTCGGGGCAGACGTTCTGTTCGTGCTCGCTCTCGCCCTCTCGTTCGTGAGTCGATACACCGGACTCACTGTGGTTTTGAATCTTGGTCGATGTCATGGTGGTGGGTGGGCGGTAGCTCCCGGGAGGGAAAACCTGAAAAAACCCGGTCGCTTCTTCCTAACCATGGGTTAGGGCGAAAAGTACTTAAATGTTTCGATGAATTGTGGCATTCCTGATTTCCCTTGTCGGCCATTAACAAGCCTGTGGCGCCAATCCACGACAATTTTCGCACGACGAATCCTGTAAAACTCCGAATCGAAACGGGTAAAACAGTATCGGTTTTTCGTCGGGTGATTTTTCTTCCGGTCTCCGGATACTATCCCTCGTGCGAGGTCTCTCGATTCGAAGCGACCGCCCCCGCTCCGGGTCGTCCCGTCGCCAGTTCGACCCACGCTCACTCTCGCAAGTACGACCTCGCGACCTCGTCTGAAACCTGTTCGAACTGGCGATAGAACTGCCCGACCGCGCTGAAGTACGGCGGCGTCTCCACACAGAGGACGTCGTCCGCTTCACGGGCCAGTTTCTCGACCGCGGTCGGTGACCCGACGGGTACCGCGAGGACGACGTGGCTCGCTCCAGCGTTTTTCACCTGTCTGAGACAGGCGGTGGTCGTCGCACCCGTGGCGACGCCGTCGTCCACGACGACGACTCGCTCGCCCGCAATATCGGGAATCGGTTCGTCACCTCGGTACGTCGTCGCCTTCTCACGAGCGACTGCCGCCTGTCGGTCGCGCTCTCGCTCGATGTACGCATCGTCGACACCCAGCCGGTCGATGAGCTCGTCGTTCAGCCAGACGCTCCCGTCGGCACCGACTGCACCGATGGCGAGTTCGGGGTTTCCGGGCGCGCCGAGCTTTTTCGCCACGACCACGTCCAGCGGCACGTCGAGTGCGTCGGCTACTGGTCGTCCGACCGGCAGCCCCCCACGGGGAATCGCCAGGACGATGTCGGCGTCCGTTCGTTCACGCACGAGGAGGTCGGCCAGTTGTGTACCTGCGTCCGTTCTGTCCTCGAACATCCTCCACCTCGCCAGACGTAACGTCGTCGCTCTTCAAAAGTGCTCCGCGCGTGCCCGTAACTGACGGAATCCATATCTAACATACGCAACAATTATAGTCGCGTGGTCAGTCTGTCAACCAAGCGACGGAGAATGAGTGACTCACCTCCAATCGTCGTCCTCCACATGAACGACGACGAAGACGTGCTGGACCTCGCGGCGACGTTCCTCGAACGGGAGTCCCGGCAGTTGCGACTTCGAACCGCCGCCTCGTACGAGACGGGGTCCGAGATGCTTCACGAAGGCGGAATCGATTGTATGGTCTGTGACTACGAACTGGGTGATTCGAACGGCCTCGACTTCCTCGAAACGGTTCGAGCGACGTATCCGGGGCTTCCGTTCATTCTGTTTACTAGCGCCGGGAGCGAAGAAATTGCGAGTCGAGCGATTTCTGCAGGGGTCACCGATTACATCCAAAAGGAGCTATCGACCGAGCAGTACGCCGTGTTGGCGAATCGAATCCAGAACGCCGTCCACTCCTACCGCACCGAGAACGCCCTCCGAGAGAGCGAAGAGCGGTATCGAACCGTCGTCGAGGGGAGCCACGACGCGATATACATCTATCAGGAAGACCACTTCACCTTCGTCAACGAGCGCGCTTGCGAGATTACGGGCTACGACGAAGACGAACTGCTCGGAATGAACGTCTGGTCTATCGTCCACCCGGACGACCACGACCGGGTTAAAGCTATCGCGTCGAACCGTGAGCGAGGCGAACACGACGTTTCGACGTACGAGGCCAGATTCTTGACGAAAGACGGCGACGTCCGAAACGGGGATTTTTCGGTCCGCAAAACGAACTACGATGGTCTCCCGGCAGCTATCGGGTCGGTTCGGGATATCACCGACCGAAAACGGACGGAGAACCGACTCAACGCGCTCATCGAACACTCCCACGACATTCTCACGCTCATCGACGAGACGGGCGTCGTCAAGTACGAGAGCCCGTCTATCGAACGACTCGGCTACGGCCGGAAAGAACTTCTCGGGGAGCTCGCCTTCGATTACATCCATCCCGACGACCGTCCGAACGTGGTTCAGACGTTCTCGCACGTATTAGAAGAGCCTGACCGTAATCCCACGGTCACGTACCGATTCCGTCACGCCGACGGCTCGTGGCGGTATCTCGAAACGACGGGAGAGAATCGGCTCGAAGACCCCGCTATCGAGGGGTTGGTGCACAACTCCCGAGACGTCACGGAACGCGAGCGTCGAGAGGAGACGCTCGAAGCGCTCCACGACACGACGCGCGAACTGATGCAGGCTGAGACGAGCACTGCGGTGAGCGAAATCGCTGTTTGCACCGCGCGAGACGTGCTCCACCTCCCGCTGACCGGAATCTGGGAGTACGACGACCGATCGTTTCGGCTGGTCGCAAGGACCGAAGAACACCGCACCGAGTACGGCGAACAAGATTCGGTCTCCGACCGGAGCGCCACGCTCGACGCGTTCGAATCCGGTGAGACGGTCGTCCGCCGGAGGCACGCGAACGAGACCGAATCGGAAGCCCTCGTCCCGCTGGGCGACCGTGGTGTGATGGCGTTCGGTAGCGAGACGTTGAGCGATTTCGACGTCACGTACGCCCAACTGCTCGCCGCGAACACCGCGGCCGCGCTCGACAGGGCTGAGCGCGAAGACGAGCGAAAGGCCAACCAACGCGAGCTAGAGCGACAGAACGAACGCTTAGAAGAGTTCGCCAGCGTCGTCTCGCACGACCTCAGAAACCCGTTGAACGTCGCACAGGGTTATCTCGACATGTATCAGGTGACGGGCAAAGACGACCATCTGAACCGGATACAGCGTGCCCACGACCGAATGGAGAACATCGTCGCCGACGTACTGACGCTCGCGCGACACGGGCAGACGGTGAGCGAAACCGAACCCATCGCCGGACGAGTGATTACAACGAACGCGTGGGCGTCCGTCGAGACGGGGGAAGCGACCCTCGACGTGTCTTGGGACTCGACCATCGAGGCGGACGGGAGTCGGCTTCAACAGTTGCTCGAAAACCTGTTCAGAAACGCTATCGAGCACGCTGGCCCGGACGTGACGGTTCGTGTCGGCCAACTCGTGGACGGCTTTTTCGTCGCCGACGACGGGCCGGGGATTCCGACCGCAGATTACGAATCCGTGTTCGAATCGAGCTACTCCACCGACGATTCCGGCACCGGTTTCGGGTTGACCAT
Organism: Haladaptatus ordinarius; assembly: GCF_054177595.1. Lineage (NCBI taxonomy): Archaea > Methanobacteriati > Methanobacteriota > Halobacteria > Halobacteriales > Haladaptataceae > Haladaptatus > Haladaptatus ordinarius. The sequence goes on from NZ_JBPEHH010000013.1 coordinate 24,871, forward strand.
CGTCAAGCAGATTGCCGAAGCCCACGACTGGCGCGTCTCGGTCACCGAGGCAGAGGGTGGCGGCGCACGATTCGAGTTCACGGGCGTCGTACGGTCCGGAGAATGACGCGCGTCTCACAGCAGACCGTCCTCGAACATTGGCTCGAACTCGAATGCCGGAAGGCGACCACGCCGTCGTTCGACGTCGAATCGCTGTCGGAACGAGAGACGCTCGATAGACTCCTGCGCCTGAAACCGGGAGCCGCGGCGTTCGTGTGGCGCGAGGCTCCTATCGAGTGGCGACGAGTGACGCTCTCTCGACGCGCGTTCGAACGACTGCGCGTCGTCGCCGGTCCGGACGGATTGCACTGGCGCGCGCTCTCGCCCGACGGAACGATTCTCGGGGCGGCCCGGCGAATCAGAGACGGCGACCCCGACGAGTTGACTGCCGAGACGGGGGTCGACGTCGACCGCGTCCTGTCGCTTCGAGAATCTCGGCCCGACGAACCACTCGTGTTGGTAGACCGTTGGAACTGTCACCCTCCCCAGGTTGCCGACGGAAACTACCGGGCGACGGCACGTGCGGTGAAACTCCTCGAAACGGACGAATACGAACCGGCCTGTGCGTATCTCGCCGTCTGTCCGGAACCGGTGATCGAACCGCTCCGACGTCGGACGTGTGAGTTCCTCCGCCGTCACCTCGGTCGCAGAACGTGGTAGCCGAAAAGAATTTCTTGGAATCTATCGCATGGGATGTGTGCAATCAGCACGCACGGTTCACTTCACGGGACCGCGGGAAATCGACGTCCGCGTGGAGGGGGTTTCCGAACCGGGACCGGACGAGGTGGTCGTTCGCACCGAGGTGTCGGCGGTCAGCCCAGGCACCGAACTCCTCGTCTACCGCGGTGAAGCACCGACCGAACAGGTGACCGACACGACGATCGATTCGCTCTCCGGCACCCTCGACTTTCCGCTCCAGTACGGGTACGCGTCTGCCGGACGCGTGGTCGACGCCGGGCGCGACGTCCCGGACGACTGGTTCGGCGAATCGGTGTTCGCGTTCCACCCCCACGCCAGTCACTTTCTCGCCTCACCGGACGACCTCGTTCGGATTCCGGACGGCGTTTCGCCCGAGGAGGCCGTATTCCTGCCGAACGTCGAGACGGCGGTGAACGTCGTGCTCGACGGCACGCCACGAATGGGCGAACAGGCCGTGGTCTTCGGACAGGGTGTCGTCGGACTCCTCACGACGGGGCTCCTGGCGGACTGCCCGCTCGCCGACCTCGTGACGCTCGATTACTATCCAATCAGGCGCGAACTGTCCCAGGAGATGGGTGCCGACCACTGTCTGGACGCTACGGCCGACGTTCGAGAGGACGTCGAAACCGTCCTCTCCCGGCCAGAAACGCCTGCGGGTGCGGACGTGACCTACGAACTCTCGGGCGATCCCGACGCGCTAGACGACGCGGTCGGGGTGACCGGCTACGACGGTCGCGTCCTCGTCGGGTCGTGGTACGGCATCAAGCGGGCCGACCTGGACCTGGGCGGGTCGTTCCACCGGAGCAGAATCGACATCGCCAGTACGCAGGTGAGCACCCTTGCCCCTGAACTCCGGGGGCGGTGGGACACCGACCGCCGACTCGACGTGGCGTGGCGTCGACTCGCCGGCCTCGACCCGACCCGACTCGTCACGCATCGAATCCCCATCGACGACGCGTCCGAGGCGTACCGACTGCTGGACGAATCCCCGGACGAAGCGGTTGCCGTCCTCCTGACTTACGATTGACCATGTACGAAGTGAGCGTATCACGAACGTTCGTCGCACAGCATTACTTGACCGTCCCGAACCCCGGCCCGGAGGGTGACCTCCACTCGCATCGCTACGGAGCAGAAGTACGATTTCGCGGCGACTCGCTGAATCAGTACGGCTATCTGGTAGACATCGACGACGTGTCCGACTCGCTGGACGAGACGGTGGCTCGATATCGCGACGAGACGCTGAACGACCTTCCGGCGTTCGAGGGATTGAATCCCAGCGTCGAACACTTCGCTCGCATCTTCTGCGACCGTGTCCTTCACGGCATCGACGATATCGACGCGTCGCCAATCGACGATGTGAGGGTTCGACTGCGTGAAGACGACGACGCGTGGGCCGCCTTCGAGCGCTCGGTGTGATGCACCTCGGATTCGTCGTGTACGGGTCGCTCGCGGAGCAGTCCGGTGGCTTTCGCTACGACAGAAAACTCGTCGAACACCTCCGTGAACGCGGGCACGACGTGCAGGTCGTCGGCCTGCCGTGGGACGGGTACGGTCGATGTCTCCTCCACAACTACTCGCGTCGACTTCGCTCACGGCTGGCGGGATTCGACGTGCTCCTCCAGGACCACCTCTGTCACCCTTCGCTCGTCCAGGTCAATCGACACCTCGACGCCCCACTGGTCTCGGTCGTCCACCACCTCCGGTCGAGCGAACCGCGACCGGCGTGGCAAAATCGGGTGTACCGCGCCGTCGAACGCCGCTACTTTCGACGGCTCGACGGCGCGGTGTGTAACGGCGAGACGACGCGGGGAACCGTCCGTTCCCTCCACGACCTCCCGACCGCTGTGGCGTACCCCGCTGGCGACCGATTCGCACCAGTTGCCTCCGTCGAGCGAGCGTTCGACGGGCCACTTCGACTCGTCTTCCTCGGCAACCTCATCCCCAGGAAGGGACTCCACGTCCTCCTTTCCGGACTCTCTCGGGTGCGCGGCGACTGGCATCTCACCGTCGTCGGTGCGGCCACTGACGCAGCGTACGCGGCGCGAGTCCGCCACCTTCGCGACGAACTTCGGCTGACGGAGAAGGTCACGTTCACCGGACGACTTCCCGACGAGGCGGTGGCCGAACTGCTCGCCAGCGGCCACGTCCTCGCGGTGCCGTCGTTGTACGAGGGATTCGGACTCGTCTACCTCGAGGGAATGTCGTTTGGACTGCCCGCAATCGCGACCACGGCGGGCGGTGCGAACGAAATCGTCTTCGACGGCGAAAACGGGTTCGTACTCCCGCCGGGCGACCCCGACGCGATAGCTGGGGCCGTTTGTCGCTTGCGGGACGACGGAGAAACCCTCCGCCGGATGAGCAGGGCGGCGCGAGAACGATACGAAGCCCATCCGGACTGGGACGACGCGACGGACGCCGTGGAACGACTCCTCGAAAGGGTGACCCGACAATCAAACCAGGTTCCCTCCTCGCCATGACCTTCCAACGGTACCTCGAAGCGAAACGGACGGTCGACGACCGGGCGCTGAACCGCCGGGTCCTCTCTCGATTTTGCGGCGAACTCCCCGACGCCGCTCGCGTCCTCGAAGTCGGCGCCGGAATCGGGGTGATGGTCGACCGACTCCACTCCTGGGACTGTTTTCCGCCCGAGGTCCACTACACGGCCCTCGACATCGACCCGAAGAACGTCGAAACCGCCCGCGAGCGATTGCTCGCACGGGGGTTCGACGCGGGCGACGACCTCACCCTGGAGCGAGACGGCCGGCGGCTCGTCGTCTCGTTCGAGGTCGCGGACGCACTCACGTTCGCGCGCGAGACGACCGACCGATGGGACGTCCTCGTCGGCCACGCGGTTGCGGACCTGTTCGACCTCGATTCGGCACTCCCCGCGCTCCTCTCGGTGCTCGATTCGGGTGGAATCTGTTACTTTCCCATCACCTTCGACGGTGGAACGGTCTTCGACCCGCCGCATCCGCTAGACGACCGGGTAGAGCGACTGTACCACGAGCACATGGACGAGGGAGATGGAACCAGCCGGGCGGGACGAAGACTCCTGGGGTCGCTCCGAGCACGCGACACGCAGGTGCTCGCGGCGGGCAGTTCTGACTGGGTGGTGTATCCCCAGAACGGCTCGTACCCCGCGGACGAGGCGGCGTTTCTTCGGCACATCCTCGACACTATCGACGGGGTGCTCGCGGACCATCCCGACATCGACTCCGACGCGTTCTCTGAGTGGATGCGGACGCGGACGCGACAGGTCGAGAACGCGGAACTGACGTACGTCGCCCACCAGCTCGACGTGTTGGCGAGAACGGAGTGAGCCACCGCCCGTCTGCCGACTTCGCCGCCATCGTCGACCATTTTCCCACGTAGTGTGTGGCGTCTCGTGTCCGCTTCAGTATTCGGAAACGAGACGATGGAATCACCTGCCAGCAATGGCAGACGAAACACAAAATACTCAAAGTGTTAGCTTCCGAGTACAGACGTATGGACTGGACGGACCGACTCCCGCCACGGCCCTGGCTCGTGCGCGGCGTCGTTTTACTGCTGATCGTCGCCCTCCTCGCGCCCTCCGCTGTCTCCGCGATAACGTACGACCAAGAGGAATCGAACCTGCAGCGGGGCACCATCGAGAAACCCGCGAACGGAACCACTGTCATCAGCGTGCAAGGATATCACTTCCAGGGGAAAGGAAACAAGAAAAAGCCCGCGCGCCTCGTCGCCGTCGGTCCGAACGGCAACGTAGAGTGGGTACACAACGGCTCGAAAGAAGGTGCGGCGTGGTTCTACGACGTCGACCCGTTGCCGAACGGGAATCTGCTCGTCGTGTCGACCCAGCGCGGCGGCACGTTGGTCTACGAGTACAACCCCGACACGAAAGAGAGGGTGTGGAAACAGTTCCTCGAAATCCACGACACGCACGACATCGACCTCATCAACAACGGCACACAACTGCTCGTCGCCAACATGCGTGCGTACAACGAGAGTACAGGCAAGAACGACGACAGCATCTACGTCTACGACCTGGAGAAAGACGAAATCGTCTGGCGCTGGTACTTCCGTAACTACTACGAGAAGAGTGCCGGAAAGGACGAGTACACCGGCGACTGGACGCACGTCAACGACGTCGACAAGATCGGTCCGGGCAAGTACATGGCCGACCCGCGCAACATGGACGAAGTGCTCGTCATCGACCGTGAGACGAAGAACGTCACGATGAAACTCGGAGAGGACGGTGGCAACCACGACGTCCTCTACGAACAGCACAACCCCGACTACCTCGAAAGCGAGGACGGCAACCCGACCGTCCTCGTCGCCGACTCGCACAACCATCGCGTCGTCGAGTACGAGAAACGCGGCGACGACTGGGAGAAGACGTGGGAGATGGGCTCGTCCGAGAAGTTCAACTGGCCCCGTGACGCAGACCGCCTGCCGAACGGTAACACGCTCATCACCGACTCCTCGAACCACCGCGTCATCGAAGTGACGCCGAAAGGCAAGATCGTCTGGGAGTTCTACTCGCCGTGGCTTCCCTACGACGCCGAGCGCGTCGCACACGGTGGCGGTTCCAACGGCCCGACGATGGCCGACCAGGGCGTGAACGGCGAGTATCAGGTCTCCGGTAGCGCGAACATCGACCCCGGCACGGGCGACAGCGTGAAGATGTCGGTCGTGCTCGCCGACGCCTTCGCGGGCACGTCGTTCGAAGACGACGCGCGCCGGTACGGCGAACAGTGGGACCAGGTGACGCCGTTCATCCGCCCAATCTGGATGAGCGAATACGCGTTCATCGCCGCGCTGGTCGCTATCCTGCTGTTGCTCGGGTTAGTCGTCGGCGAACTCGTGTATCAGCGACGGCGCATCTACTCGGGCGTGAGTCGGCGACTGGCCTGACTGCTGAGCGTTCTGGCTACTTTTCGACCTCTCTACTGATAATCCACTTCTCCCTCTCCTTCGCCGATCCACGCCCCTCTATCCGGTTCCCGCGAGGCCAGCGGGTCGATGTCCTTGTACCAGGGGACGTTTTTCAGTTGCTCCTTGTTGTACACCAAGTCGTCTTTCGTGTCGCCCGTGAACTCGAAGTTCTGGGTGAGCAAAATCGCGTCGACGGGACAGACCTCCTCGCACAGTCGGCAGTAGATGCACTGGCCGACGTGGAGGTTGTACTGCTCGCCGTTGCGCTGGTCGTCCATCACTATCTGGATAGTGTCGTTCGGACAGACGTTCTCGCACTGGCGACACCAGATACAGCGTTCCTGGCTGAACTTGTGGATGCCGCGGAACCGCGGGCTGACTTCGGGTGCCACGTCGGGATACTCGACCGTGAACGTAGACCCGTCCAGCGCGTGTTTCATCGTCGTCGCCATCCCTTTGAGCAGGCCGATCATCGGTCCACCTCGCCCAGGATGATGTCGAGGCTTCCCAGCGACGCGACCAGGTCCGGTACGAACTCGCCTTCGGCCATCTCCGGGAGCGTCGAGAGGTTGTGGAAACACGGGCTTCGAATCTTGAATCGCGCCGGTTTCGGCGTGCCGTCCGACCGCACGTAGATGCCGAGTTCGCCTTTCGCCGCCTCGACGGCCCGATACGCTTCGGTGTCGGCCTCGGGTTTGAGCGTCCGGGGAACGTTCGACTGAATCTCGCGTTCGTCTTCCGGCCAGTCTTCGAGCAGTTCGACGCACTGTTCGATTATTTTCGCCGACTCCTCGACCTCGCGGAGTCGCACCAGCACGCGCGAGAAGTTGTCACAGCCGTCTTCGGTGACGACGTTCCAGTCGAGCTGGTCGTAGTAGCCGTATGGGTCGTCGCGGCGCAGGTCGTAGTCGACGCCCGACCCACGAGCGACCGGTCCGGTTGCGCCGTACTGTCTGGCCACCTCGGGTTCCAGAACCCCGGTGTCGAGACACCGGAGCTGGAAAATCTCGTTGCCCGTGATGAGGTCGTGATACTCTTCGAGCGCACCCGGCAGTTCGTCCACGAAGTCCAGAATCTTCTCGAAGAACTCCTCGCGGGGTTCCGGAAGGTCCCAGACGACGCCGCCGAGGCGGAAGTAGTTGAACATCATACGCTGGCCCGTGAGGTCCTCTAAGATGTTCTGCACCCGCTCTCGGTCTCGCATCGCGTACATGAAGATGGCTGTGAAGTCGCCGTACACGTCGAGCGCGAACGTTCCGACGGCGAGCATGTGCGCGGCGATTCGACACAGTTCCGCGCTCATCGTTCGGATGACTCGCGCGTACTCCGGCACGTCCAGGTCCGCGATGTCCTCCGCGACGCGGGCGTACGCCCACTCGTTGAGCAGGCCCGCGGAGGCGTAGTCCCAACGGTCGGGATACGGCATTATCTGGTGGCGGTAGGTGCAGTTCTGGGCCATCTGCTCTTCACAGCGATGGAGGTAACCGACGTCGGGTTTCACGTCGACGACCTGCTCGCCGTCTAGTACGGTCTCCAGGTGGAGCACCCCGTGCGTGGCGGGGTGGTGTGGGCCGATGTTGAGAAAGATGGTGTCCGCTTCCTCGGCGAAGTGGTCTTCTTGCAACGGATTTCTGTGGGCTTCCAGCGTCACTATCTGCGGTTTGTCCTGGGCGTAGTCGAGCGAGAGCGGATGGCCCTGCCACGTCTCGGGAAGGAGAATCCGCCGCAGGTCCGGATGGCCTTCATACTCAATGCCGACGAGGTCGTAGGCCTCGCGCTCGTGCCACTCCGCGGTCCGATAGACGGGTTCTGCCGACTGGCTAACGGGGTCGTCTGTGCTCGTCGGCACGACGACGCTCACCTCCTGTCGCGGGTCGTCGTACTTTTTCAGGTGATAGACGCTCTCGAAACGGTCGTCGTACTGCTGTGCGGAGAGACACGAGAGGTGGTCGAATCCGGCCTCGTCGCGCAGGATGGTGAGTACCTCCTGGACTTCGTCCGGACGAATCACGACCCCCGGCGCGTTCAGGTGCTCCTCGCGCCCGATGACGCGGTCGCCGAGCAGGTCGGCGAGTGCGTCGCCGTCGACACGTTGTTCTTGCAGACTCATGGCGAATCGGCCCAGTTGTAGCGCATGACGAGCGTCTCCTCGTCGATTCGGTCGGCGAGCGTCTCGACCAGTTCGTCCCGGTCGAGGTCGCCGAACCGTTCGAGTTCGTACGGCTTGACGGTCACCGGACTCGCTTCCCCGTTGGCGATGCGCTCTTGGAGTTTGGCGATACCGTAGACGAGCGCCTCGGGGCGCGGCGGACACCCCGGAACGTGGATGTCACACGGGATGACCTCTTCTGCGCCCTTGATGACGTTGTACCCCTCCTGGAACGGACCGCCGGAGCAGGTACACGACCCCATGCTGACGACGAACTTGGGTTCGGGCATCTGGTCGTAGACGCGCTTCATGCGCGGCGCGAACTTCGAGACGATGGTACCTGGAACGATGATGACGTCGGCCTGTCGCGGCGAAGCGCGTGGGACGCCCGCCCCGAAGCGGTCCAGGTCGTGTTTGACCGCGTACGTGTGCATCATCTCGATGCTACAGCAGGCGATACCGAACTGTAGCATGAACATCGACGACCCGCGCACCCAGTTCATGAACTTATCGAACTTCGTCAGGATGAACGGCGACGTTCCGAGGGCGTCGCGAAGCTTCGAATCGAATCGATTCCCCTGTCCTTTCGCCTCCGTGCGACTGGTTTCGTCGACCAGTCGCTCGTCTGGCGGACTGTCCTGCTGTGACGCTGGCTGTGATTCACTACTCATGGTCCCCACCCATGTCCCGTGTTACCGGGCTTCAATGGCGGTTAGGGAGGGACAGTCATGAATATTGGGGGACGATGGCGTCGGCTCTCGCCGTCGCACGTTGGACCACGCTGGAGGGTGCGGCGAACTCGACTATCACTTCCTCGCGGTCACCTGGATACACCACCCTATCGACGCGAGCGTTGTCGTAGAGCCAGGAGACGAGCGTCATCGTCTCGCTGGTGTTGGGGAGCGTCAACTCGTCCGTCTCCCACTCCGGCAGTTCGTCCGCGATGCGGTCTCGAAGTTCGTCGAGACCGTCGTTCTCGGTGGTGCTCACGACGACCGGGTCGGGTGCGAGGTCGTCCACCGCGCTGACTCGCTCGTTCAGTTCGTCGCACCCGACGCGGTCTGCTTTGTTCAGTACGGTCACGGCTCGATTCGTCTCGCCGTCGAGCAAGTCGAGCGAGGTCCCGAGTTTTTCGCGCAGTGTCGGTAGCGGGTCGCTCACGTCGGCGACGAGCAGCACGAGGTCCGCTTCGTACGTCTCGGTGAGCGTGGCCTCGAACGATTCGACCAGCCAGTGGGGAAGGTCTCTGACGAATCCGACCGTGTCGGTGACGAGCGTCTTCCGTCCCCGAATCTCGGCCCGGCGGGTCGTCGTTTCGAGCGTCTCGAACAGTCGGTCTTCGACTGTGGCGCTCTCGTGTACGTCGTCGTGGCGCTCCGGGTCGAGGTCCATCTCGTCCGCAAGTCGCCGCAGGAGCGTCGACTTTCCGGCGTTGGTGTAGCCGGCCAGCGCCACGAGGTCGAATCCTTGCTCACGTCGTTTCTCGCGGCGCTGGTCGCCCACGTCGGAGAGACTGTCGAGTTTCGACTCGATGCGGTTGATGCGGTCTTCGATGTCGGTGATGCGTCGGTCCTCTTTCTCGCCGAGTCCGTTTCGCGAGCGTCGCTCGTTCGCGACTTCCTTCCCCAGTCTGATTTCGGCTCGAACGCGCGGGAGTTCGTACTGTAACCGTGCGAGTTCGACCTGAAGTTTCGCACGACGGGTCCCCGCTTGCTGGCTGAATATGTCGAGAACCAGCCGATACCGGTCTACGATTTCCGTCCCGTCGGGACACAGCACCCCGATTTCGTAGGTCTGCTGCGGGCTGAGGGAGTTGTCGAAGACGACCGTCGACGCGTCGTTCTCTTCGACGCGTCGTGCGAGGGTTTCGGCCTTCCCGCGACCGAACTGGTACGTCGAATCCTCCGCTCGCGATTGGGTCACCTCGTCGACCATCTCGTACCCCGCCGCGTCGGCGAGCGCTCGTATCTCCGTCGTTTCCGCTGTTCCGTCGTCCACTCGTTTCGCGATGATCGCTGTTCCTGCTTGCATGATTTGGTGTCGTGTGTGTCTGATCGTCGGTACCTCGGCGAAAATCGCCACGCTACGCTACTCGACGTTTCACGAACGAAACCGGGGACCGATGTGCGCCGCTCGCGTGGAGCGGACGACGAATCGACCGATGCCCGGTCAACAAGGGAGTGAGGTGGTCATGCTTCGACCTTGCTTCCCGATACGACAACACCACTAAAAAAAGGTTACTAGCGTTTTCGACGCGACGATTAGAAGAGAACGAGCGCTCGACGTTCAGACGAGCAGTTGGACGTCGGAGTCGGCCATGTGTTCGAGTGCGGTGGCCGCACCGACACCGCTCACGACGCCGTCGTAGAACTCCTCGTCCTCGTAGTCCATCAGGTCCATCGTCATCTGACAGGCCTGCAGTTCGACGCCGCTCTCTATCGAGACGTCGATGAGTTCTTCGATGGTCGCCGTCCCGTTCTCGTCGATCTTCTTTCGCATCATCTTCGTCGCCATCGAATCCATGCCGGGGAGCGCAGCGAGCGCGTTCGGCATCGGCATGCTGGGGTTCCCGACGGCGCTGAGTTTGAGGTCCTTCGACTTCTCCTTGTGGAGGATGTCGAGACCCCAGAACGTGTGGAAGACCACGACATCCCAGCCGAAGGCAGCGGCCGTGCTGGCGAGGATGAGGGGCGGGTACGCCATATCCAGAGTCCCCTTCGTGGCGATGATCGTCATCTTCTTCTGCCCGCCGACTTCGTCTTTCAGGTCGGCGAGTTCCTGCTCCAGGTTCTCTATCTGCTCGTGGAGCGCCGCCTGGCTCGGGACGTCCGACTGCGCGCTGTCTGGTGTGTCAGTACTCATGATTACGCCGTTTTGCGGACGTAGTGACGGTACACTGCTTCACCGTTCTCGTCGCCCTCCTGCTGGTCGACGAGCTCGACACCGTCGGTCGTGTTCGCCCATCCTTTGATGTCGCTCATGCTTCCGGAGTCGGTCGCGACGACTTCCAGTATTTCTCCCTCTGCGAGTCCGTCGGTCGCTTGCTTCGTCTTGACGACGGGCATTGGGCAGTTCAATCCTTTCACGTCGAGTGTTTCTGCGATTTCGAATTCAGTGCTCATTGTGTTCACCAATGTTCTATCTTGGACGTACCAAACAATACTGGAGCGGTGTTTAAAAGTGTGTTGGTTGATGGGGAGACCGCACACAACCATCCACGCGAAGCTGCTACAGCCCTCCTCGGTGGTTTTCGTCCCCGTTTGGCTCCCGAATTCCCTTTCCGCGCTCGGCGCGCTCGTGCGATCAGTAACTAGAATAATGGGTGCCGCGTCGCAGGCTCGGACCCAGTATTGCACAGTTTTTGGAATACTATGCAAACACTTATACGTCTCCGTCCGATAGGAATCATCGTACATGAGTGAATCAGAGTTTCCGACTCCAGAGGTCGAAGTCGAACCGATCACCGCCGAAGAACTGAAAGAGAAGGTCGACGCGGGCGACGACGTGACCATCCTCGACGTGCGGATGGAAAGCGACTTCGAGGAGTGGCGCATCGAAGGCGATTCGGTCACGAACATCAACATTCCCTACTTCGAGTTCCTCGCCGACGAACCCGACGAGGAGCTGTTCGAAGAGGTGCCCGAAGACGAGCACGTGACGGTTCTCTGTGCGAAGGGTGGCGCGAGCGAGTACGTCGCCGGGCTCCTGAAGGAGCGCGGCTTCGACGTCGACCACCTCGAATCCGGCATGAACGGCTGGGCGAGCATCTACGAGTACCACGAACTCGACACCGAGTCCGACGCGACCATCGCCCAGTACCAGCGCCCGTCCAGCGGCTGTCTCGGCTACCTCGTAGTGAGCGGTGGCGAAGCCGCCGTCGTCGACCCGCTCCGTGCGTTCACGGACACGTACGTCCAGGACGCGCGAGCACTCGGCGCGGACCTGAAGTACGCCATCGACACGCACATCCACGCCGACCACATCAGCGGTGTTCGCACCCTCGCCGAGGAGAATGGCGCGGAAGCGGTCATCCCGGCCGCCGCCGAGGGTCGCGGCGTCGACTACGACATCGAGTACACGACCGTCGAAGACGGCGAAGAACTGTCAGTCGGCGAGACGAGCGTCGAGGTCATCCACACGCCCGGCCACACGACTGGTATGACCTCCTACCTCGTGGACGACGTGCTGTTCACGGGTGACGGCCTGTTCACCGAGAGCGTCGCTCGCCCCGACCTCGAAGAGGGTGACGAGGGCGCACCCGAAGCGGCAGGGATGCTCTACGACACGCTCCAGAACAAGGTTCTCACGCTCCCCGACGACACGTACGTCGCTCCGGCCCACTTCAGCGACGCCGCGACTCCACGCGACGACGGGACGTACACCGCGACCATCGGCGAACTGGTGGACACGATGGGGGCACTCTCGATGGAACGCGACGAGTTCGTCGAGTTCATCCTCTCGGACATGCCACCGCGGCCGGCGAACTACGTGGACATTATCGAAACCAACTTGGGCGTGAAAGACGCAGACGATGATGAGGCATTCGAACTCGAACTCGGCCCGAACAACTGCGCAGCCAGCCAAGACGCGATGACGAGCGACTGAACTGGCGCGTAGTATTCATCTCAACTTATGGTATACGAACTGGCACCGATACTTACGTACGCAGAACTGTTCCCCGAGGGTATCGCACGATACGCCATCGGGGGAGTGCTCATCGGTCTCGGGGCGGCGGTAATCTACCTCGGAACCGGCATCATCGCTGGAGCGAGCACGTTCCTCGAGTCGACGCTGTCGTACGTCTCGAACATCCCTCGGTTCAAGCAGCCGAAGTACATCGCCTCCCGCGATTGGCGTGTCGTCTTCACGCTCGGAATCGTCGGCGGGGCGGCCATCTATCAGGCCGTCTTCCACGGCGAAATCTGGACGACCGACGTCCAGTGGTGGCGACTGCTCGGTGGCGGCATCCTCGTCGGTGTCGGAACCCGAATCGGGAAGGGATGTACGTCGGGACACGGCGTCTGTGGCGTCGGCTCCGCCTCGTCTACGTCCATCGCTAACGTGGCGATGTTCATGGCGGTGGCTATCGGGACGGCCCAACTGGTGCAGGCACTGGGGGTGACACCATGAGCAGCCAACGCGGCCCGCTGTTCTTGCCCCTGATACTGGCGGGTGGACTCATCTTCGGGTTCGGTCTCGGCTACAGCCACATGGCCCAACCCGAAGTCGTGCTGGACTTCCTCCAGTTCGAGGACCTCGGCCTCCTCTTCGTGATGGGAGGAGCTGCGGCCGTGACGGCAGTGACGTTCACCATCGCCACGACGTTCCTCGACCGCGCGCCGCTGACGGGAAGCAGATACAAACGACGACTGAAGTCGTTCGACCGGAACGTTCTCATCGGCGGGGGAATCTTCGGCGTCGGCTGGGGCGTCTCCGGAATCTGTCCGGGGTCTGCCTACGCGAGCGTCGGACTCGGAAACTATCCGATGTTGCTCGGCGTCGGCGGGATGTTCCTCGGCGCGTACCTGCAGGGTCTCTGGCGAAAGCATCGAAGTGAATCGACTGCGCCGACTTCGACGGCAGACTAACTCGTCACTGTTTTCTCACGACCGAAGAGATGACAGAGCCGTGGCGCACGAGACCGTCGATAGAGCGTCTCGCCACGGTCTTCGTTGGTCGTGCAGTATTGTAGATTCTATGCAGAACTGTTTTATCCCGTCGTTTCGTAACGGCTGTCAATGAATCAGAAACACGTCGAACCGATGCGTTCCAGAGGGAGGCTGTGATGGCCGACGTCGTAACACTGGCTCCGGTTCTCGTCGCCGTCTTGAGCAGCATCTTCATGGCGTGGGTCCTCGGGGCGGGGTCGAGTGGTGCGACGCCGTTCGCCCCGGCAGTTGGCGCGAACGCCATCTCGATACTGCGTGCGGCGTTCGTCGTCGGAATCCTCGGTTTCGCCGGTGCTGCAGTCCAGGGAGGAAACGTCTCCGAAGCTGTCGGGAGTGGTCTCGTGACCGGGGTGACGCTGACGCCGATGGCCGTCATCGTGGCGTTGTTGACGGGTGCCGGACTGATGGCAATCGGCATCTACGCCAGCATCCCCATCGCAACCGCGTTCACGGTCACCGGTGCCGTCATCGGTGTCGGCCTCGCACTCGGTGGCACGCCCGCGTGGGCGAAGTATCAGGAGATTGCTGCGCTGTGGTTGTTGACGCCGTTCGTCGGTGGTGGACTGGCTTACGGCATCGCCCGCGTCCTCCCACGCGAGGACGTCCCCGAACGAGTCAGTATCCCCGTGCTCGGGGCGTTCGTCGGTCTCGTCATCGCCAACGTCGAGTTCACCTTCCTCGGACCGACGGGCGTCGCCCGTTCGCTCTCCGAGGCGGTCGCGGTCAGCGTACCCGTCCCGGCACTGCCGGCTCGTATCGCCATCACGCTCGTCGTCGCCCTCGCGCTCGCCGTCGTCCTCCGTCGAGACATCGACCGTGACGAGGCGCGAGCACTCCGGCGATTTCTCCTCGCACTCGGGGGATTGGTCGCGTTCGCCGCCGGTGGGAGTCAGGTCGGTCTGGCGGTCGGCCCGCTGTTGCCGCTGTTGGACGGGTTCGCCGTTCCGACGGCGCTCGTCCTGGTCGGCGGTGGTCTCGGCCTCCTCATCGGGTCGTGGACGGGAGCACCGCGGATGATCCAGGCTCTCTCGCGGGAGTACTCCTCGCTCGGGCCGCGTCGGTCCATAGCCGCGCTCATCCCCTCGTTCCTCATCGCACAGACTGCCGTCTTACTCGGGGTCCCCATCTCGTTCAACGAGATAATCGTCAGTGCAATCGTCGGGAGTGGCGCCGCAGTCGGCGGAAACGCGAACGTCGAGAGCGTCAAACTCCTCAAGACCGTGGGGGCGTGGGCCGGGTCGTTCGTCATCGCGTTCACCATCGGGTACGGCGTCTTCGTCGTCGCGCTCCTCTAGTCGGCTTCCGAACCGATTCGTAGGGTATCAGTACGATTTCCTTCTCACCGTCGCAGCCCGGAGCCGACTCCGCCAGCCGATTCATAGGTTATCGTTACGATTTCCGGATACAATATTGCACGAGAATCCCAACGTTGATAAATGCTGTAGCCGGTAATCGCCGACTACGCGGAAAAGCATGGTTCGTACAAAACCACGAAATTTCGACAGGTGGAAGCAACGATGACCCTGGCTGGCATCGAATCGGTTGGCGGAACAGCGAGTGCGTTCGTGACTATCGGGACGGTGCTCGGCGAAGCGCTGGCCCTGTACGTCGGATACGGTTTGCTAACGGACGTCACCGAATCGGCCGTCGAATCGATACGAGGTGAGAAGGCGTGATTGGGCTCAGCATCGACCCGACCACGTTCGTCCTGTTCGTCGGTTTTGGCCTCCTCATCGGCATCCTGTTCGGCTTCTTCGGCATGGGCGGGTCGTTCCTCGTCACGCCGGCCCTCCTCGTGATGGACTATCCGGCACGAGTCGCGGTCGGAAGCGGGTTGGCGTTCGTCTTCGGGACGTCCGTCATCGCGTCACTCAAACACCGTGACCACGGCCAGGTCGATTACAAACTCGGCGCACTGTTCATCGTCGGCATGACGGTGGGTATCGAAGGCGGTAAGCAGGTCGTCTTCCTCCTGGAGGAACTCGGCATGGCCGACCTGGTCGTCGGCGTCTCCTACGTCGTCCTCCTCGGTGCTGTCGGTTTGCTCATCTTGAAAGACGCCCGAACGACGTCCGACGACGGAGATGACCGTGCCCTCGTCGAACGCTTCGAATCGATTCAGCTCCCGCCGACCGTCTCCATCAAAGGTGGAACTGAAGTTTCGGTGTGGCTCACGCTGGCAATCGCGGCAGCTATCGGCGTCCTCTCCGGATTCCTCGGCGTCGGTGGCGGCTTCCTGTTGATGCCCGCGATGATGTACGTGCTCGGAGTTCCTGCGGCCGTCGCGGTGGGAACCGACGTGTTCCAGATCACCGCTTCCGGAGCCGTCGGATCGTTCCTCTACGCACAGAGCGGGGCCGTCGACCTCTCCATCGTTGTCCCGCTGTTGATGGGAAGCGCCCTCGGCGCGCGAATCGGGGCCGCCTCGACCGCCATCGTGGACGAAGACGAAATCAAGGGCTACTTCGCCGCCATGCTGTTGGCGGGGAGTGCCGCTGTGGCGAGCAAACGACTCGGCAACACGTTCGACGTCGACGCGCTAGTCACGCTGAGTATGGCGCTCATCTTCGGTGCGGCCCTGCTGGTCAGCGGGGCGATAATGTACGCCACCGTGAAGAACCTTCGTCGGGGGGAGACGACCACGGCATCGATGGCAGACTGACGTAGTTACGGTTTTTCGAAATTTTCAGACAACGTAATATTTGCCGGATATCACCGCCGTCTGGCGTTCGTACGGGCGGAATAGTATTGTATCGTATTCCCAAAACCGTTATAACCCTTCGGCGGATAGGTATGGCTGAGTAGAATAGTATGATACGCACACAACCGTTCAAAGTGCCCCAGAGAGGGTGTGATATGGTATGGTAGACATCGGAGCGCTCGGCGCAGACGTAGAGTCACTGACGACCGTCGGCATCGTGCTCGTGGAGGCAATCGTGCTGTACGTCGGGTACGGCGCACTCACGCGAGTCGCGGGAGATGGAATCATGGACGCTATACGGGGGAAATAATCGATGGACCTGCTATTCGGAATGGCGCCGGAGTTGGTTGCACTGTTCGTCGGTTTCGGCCTGATGATCGGCGTCCTGTTCGGCTTCTTCGGCATGGGCGGGTCGTTCCTCGTCACGCCGGCCCTCCTCGTGATGGGCTACGCGCCGAAGGTAGCGGTCGGGAGCGGCCTGGCGTTCGTCTTCGGGACGTCCGTCATCGCGACGCTCAAACACCGTGACCTCGGACAGGTCGACTACAAACTCGGCGTCCTGATGATTGCCGGGACGACCCTCGGTATCGAAGTCGGCAAGGAGATGGTGTTGATGCTCGAAGAACTCGGGATGGCCGGGAGCCTCATCAGCGTGACCTACGTGGTCCTGCTCGGTGGTATCGGCCTGTTCGTCACCTACGAGGCGTTGAAAGGCGGTGACAGTGGCGGTGGCATCGACCACGACGCGGACGGCGAGATCGACGCCGACGACATTCCGGACATCGCCAAACGGATCCAGAAGTACAACGTTCCGCCGATGATATCGCTTCGCGGTGGCGTGTCGGTGTCGCTGTGGATGATCCTCGGTGTCGCGTTCCTGACGGGGCTCCTCTCGGGACTGCTCGGGGTCGGCGGTGGCTTCATCCGCATGCCAGCGTTGTTCTACCTCATCGGCGTCCCGGTCCCCATCGCCGTCGGTACGGACCTGTTCGAAATCGTGTTCTCCGGCGGTATCGGGAGCCTCCTGTACGCCGGGTCTGGCGGTGTCGACCTCTCCATCGTCGCACCGCTTCTGGCCGGGAGCGCCCTCGGCGCACGTATCGGGTCGGCAGCGACGAACATCGTCAACGAAGACGAGATCAAACAGTACTTCGGGTACATGCTGCTCGGTGGCGCAATCGCAGTCGCGTTCCGACAGATCGGCAACGCCTACGGGATGGAAGTGCTGAACACGGTCAGTCTGGTGCTGATCCTCGGTTCCGCACTCCTCGTCAGTGGTGCCGTCATCTACAGCAGCGTTCACACGCTCCGCAAACAGAGTACTCAGCCATCGCCGACGGCTGACTGACTTAGTTAGCGGAGTTTTGCACGAACTATACAAACCCTTTTACGGACGCAGTTCCTAGTAGTTACTAGACATGGCAGATTCGATGGCAGAGTACCTCCAGCAAGACATGGAGTGTGAGGGACTGCTGGAGTGTATCCACGGACTCAAAGAACTCGACAGGAAGTGCTATCAGGTCGTGGTCCGCAGTAGCGACCCGCTGACCATCGACGAGATTGCAAACCGAATCGAACGCGAACGCTCGACGGCCTACCGGTCTATCCAGCGACTGCTCCAGTCCGGTTTCATCCAGAAAGAGCAGGTGAACTACGAGCAAGGTGGCTACTACCACGTGTACCGACCGACCAATCCCGACGAGGTGTCCCGCGACATGCAGCGCATGTTGAACGAGTGGTACGCCAAGATGGGGCAACTCATCCAGGAGTTCGAGGACAAGTACGCCGAGTCGGAGCAGCCCACACCAACGGTATAATCCGATTCGGATTATAACACATCGATTTTCACCGAAACGACTTTCGTTCAGAGTAGTAACTACCTCGGCATGTCACGAATCGCTGGGGGAAGCGCTCGCCGATGGTAATCGACCGACTCGCGGCCATCGTCACGAAGCGCAGTCGCCTCGTCATCGTCGTCCTGTTCGTTCTCTCGCTCGCCGTGGGGAGTGGGGTCTCGAACCTCGGACAATCTTCCTCGCTCGACCAGTTTCAGGTCGACTCGACCGCATCACAGAAACTCGACTACATCGAATCCAACTTTTCGACGGGAAACGACGACCGGACGACCGTCCAGGTCGTCGTCCGTGGTGACGACGTTCTCTCGAAGGCGTCGCTACTTCGAACGCTCGAACTCCAACGAACGTTCCGCGACGACGAGACGGTCGGGCCGACGCTCGCTTCGAACACCTCGTCGGTCGGCGTCGCGAACGCCGTCGCACTCGCGGCCATGCGTGCGGAACGACGGAGTCCATCCGACGGAGCGAATGGACGTGTTCCTCCCACAGAAGACGCCACGACCGACGAAGGCCCCTCCCTCGACGCGCAGATCGACCAACTGCGCTCGATGAACCAGTCGGAGATAGACACCGTCCTGACGATGGTTCTCGCCGATGGTGGCGGCCGAGACGACGCCCTGGTGTTCATGCCCACGGAGTACGAACCCGGAACGACCACCGCGAACGCACGGATGTTCGTCGTCTTCCAGACGACCACTTCCGACGTCGGTGGTTTGAGCGACGCCTCCGACCGTCTCGTGGAATCGCAGTTGGCGATGCAGTCGTTGACGGCCGAGCGGCTCGGTGACGACGCCTTCGTCTTCGGTCTCGGAATCGTGACCGACGAAGTCGGTCGCTCGATGGGCGACAGTTTCACCGTCATTACGCCGCTCGCGTTGCTGTTCGTGCTGGTGACGTTGGCAGTCGCGTACCGCGACTTGCTCGACATCCTCCTCGGCCTGTTGGGCATCGGTCTCGTGCTCGTCTGGATGGCGGGGTTCATGGGTTGGGCAGGGATCGCGTTCAACCAGATGCTCATCGCAGTGCCCATCCTGCTCATCGGATTGTCGATCGACTACGCGATTCACGTGTTCATGCGTCACCGGGAGACTCGGGAAACACACGCCGACGCGTCCGCCCGCGAGTCGATGGACGCCACACTCAGGGGTGTCGGTGTCGCGCTCGTGTGGGTCACCGCGACCACGGCGATAGGCTTCCTCTCGAATCTGAGCAGTTCCGTTCCACCGATTCGAGATTTCGGCGTGGTCAGTGCGGCAGGAATCGTCTCCACGCTCTTCGTCTTCGGTGTACTGATACCGGCATCGAAGGTCGAACTCGACGCGTTCCTGGAAGGACGTGGATTCGACCGGAGAAAGCGTGCGTTCGGAACTGGTGGCGGTGCGCTGACGAGGATACTGTCGGTCGGAACGTTCGCAGCTCGAAAAGCGCCAGTGGTCGTCCTCGTCGTGGCTCTCCTCGTCGGTGCTGGCGGTGCCTACAGCGCGACGAAGATAGACACGAGTTTTCGCCAGGAAGATTTCATCGCCGAAGATCCACCCCAGTGGATGGACTCGCTTCCCGACCCCTTCCGACCGGGTGAGTACCACGTCCGCCAGAACGTCCAGTTCGTCAACGACCACTTCGTTCAGATGCGCGATACGACACGAGCACAGATTCTCGTCGAAGGTGACGTGACCGACCCGCAGACGCTCGAACGACTCCACCGGGCACAGGAACGCGCCTCGGGGAGTTCCACGACCGTCACGCTGGCCGACGGTGGTTCCCGAATCGCGAGTCCCCTCACGCTCGTCGAGACCATCGCGGCGCGAAACGAGTCGTTCGCCGACGTGGTCGAACGGGCTGATACCGACGGCAACGGCGTCCCCGATCAGAATCTCGACCGGGTGTACGACGCGCTGTTCGCTGCCGCCCCCGAGGGGGCAGCCGAAGTCGTTCACCGGGAGGACGGCGAGTACCGGGCGCTCCGGATGGCGGTCTCCGTCCGGGGCAACGCGGACGTGCGCGACGTGACCGCCGAGATGCGTGCAGCCTCGGAGACGGTTTCGGGCGACGGGTTGACCGCGACCGCGACGGGCCAACCCGTACTCACGGCGGTCGTACAAGCACGCCTCCTCCAGACGCTGGTCACGACGCTCGTGTTGACGCTCGTTGCCGTTCTCGGCTTCCTCGCTATCGCCTACCGACTCCGGGAAGGCTACGCGACTCTCGGTCTGGTGACGGTGTTTCCCGTGTTGGTCTCGCTCGCGTGGACGCTCGGAACGATGTACCTCCTCGGCATTCCGTTCAACTCCGAGACGGCGATGATAACGGGGCTGGCGATCGGTCTCGGCGTGGACTACGCCATCCACATGAGCGAACGATACGGGATGGAACTCGACCGAAACGACCCGGAAGAGGCGTTAGCCGTGAGCGTCACGGGTACCGGTGGTGCGCTCCTCGGCAGTGCCGTGACGACGGCAGGCGGATTCGGCGTTCTCGCGTTCGCGCTCGTTCCTTCGCTCCAGCGATTCGGCATCGTGACGGCCTTGAGCATCGTCTACGCGTTCGTCGCCACCGTTCTCGTCCTCCCGAGCGTGCTTCGACTGTGGACGCGCTACGTCGCCTGACCGACGACGACCTTCACCCGGTCGTAGGGGAGCCATCGCAGGTCTGCGTCGAGATACTCGGCGAGGTGAGCAACGAACTCCTCCTGTTTGAGCAGACTGTCGTCACTCCCTAACTGGAGCGTTATCTCGTCCACCTCGTCGAGTGCGTCGCTGCCGACCAGAACGGAGAACAGTTCTGCGGGCGTGACGGGATTGCCCGCTTCGATGTTCGCCGCGACGTCGTCTACCGCCGTTTCGACCTCGGTTTCGACGTCGAACTGCACGTCCACCGAGATTGCCTGGCCGAGCGCGGCGGCGGCGTGGACCTCCTCTGCCTTGCGAATCGCCGGTTCCAGCGCGTGGGCGAACTCAAGGCCGCTCTCGCGCATCCCGATGTAAGTGAAAGAAAGCATCGCCATCACGCCGTCGACGAAGTCGTCGCCTTCGACCGCTCGGTCGAACACCTGTCTGCGGTCTTTCTGCTTCAGGTGGTGGACGACGATAGCGAAATCGAGGACGGTGTCCGTGATTCGCTGACGGATTCGCGCCTCGGCGTTGCGCTTCGACTGGTCGTGTTCCATCTCCGCTTCGCCGAGGAGGTAGGCTCGGTCGGCGGGCGAGAGCATCCCCCGTGGTCTGTCTACGTCGGTTTTCATAATCGAATTTGGATTATACGGTATCGGTTTCCATCCGAAGCTATTTGAACTATCCGGGGTAACCCCCGGCCGATGACACTCCTCGACGCGACGATGCAGATTCTTCACACGTTGTTCGCGGGCGTCTGGGCCGGTTTTACGTTGTTCATGGCCGCCCTCGTCCTCCCGGCGGCCAAGAAGGGCCATCTCGGCAGCGACGCGCTCGGCTGGATGACAGGGAGATTCTCGCGCTTCTCGATGCTGTCGGCGCTCGTTTTGTTCGTTACCGGCGGTCACCTCGCTGGCACCGGATACACCTTCGAGTACCTCCTGAACCAGCCACGTGGCCACCTCATTCTCACGATGGTCGCGCTCTGGTTCGTGCTCGCCGGTCTGAGTCATCTGGCGAGTAGTCGCCTGACGAAGCGTCTCGACGCCGGAGCGAAACAGGCCGCGACCGCCAACGCCACGCTGTTCCACGCTGCTGGTCTCGTAGCGGTCGGTCTCCTCCTGGTCGCCGGGAGGTTGTGATGGAAAACGACGAAGGCACGGGTCGTGCACTGGCGACGGTGTTCGCCATCGTCTTCGTCGACCTCCTCGGATTCGGTATTCTCATCCCCATCATCCCGCTGTACGCCGAGGCGTTCGGGGCGAACGAGTTCGTCGTCGGACTCCTCATCGCCTCGTACTCCATCACGCAGTTCGTCTTCGCGCCGATTCTCGGCCGACTCTCGGACGAGCGTGGACGACGACCCATCCTCCTGCTCTCTCTGTTCGGGAGCGTCGTCGCGTGGACGCTCTTCGGCCTCGCCGGGAGTCTCCTCGTGCTCTTTCTGGCGCGTCTTCTCGCGGGCGCGATGGGTGGGAACATCGCGACCGCACAGGCCTACATCGCCGACGTCACGCCGCCGGAAGACCGGGCGAAAGGACTCGGTCTCATCGGTGCGGCGTTCGGTCTCGGCTTCGTCTTCGGCCCGGCACTCGGTGGCATCTTCTCCAGCGATGCCGCCGTCGCCCTCGGGCAGAGCCTCCTTCCGGGATTCGTCCCGGTGACTCAGTTCTCCCTGCCGAGTTTCGCCGCCGCCGGAATCAGTGCGCTCAACCTCGTCGGCGCGTTCTTCGTGCTGCCGGAGACGCGAACCGACCGGACGACGATGGAGCAAAAATCTCGACTGGCCCGCATCTTCGACGCGCTCTCCGACCCGGCGCTCTCGGGACTCGTCGTCTCTTTTTTCCTCTTCTCGCTCGCCTTCTCGGCGATGGAGAGTATGTTCGTCCTGTTCACGAAACAGGAGTTCGGTTACGGACCCGAGATGAACGGCTACGTCCTTGCCTACGTCGGCGTCGTCATCGCCATCGTCCAGGGCGGACTCGTCGGCCGACTCACCGACCGGTTCGGCGAACGACTCCTCGCGCTCGTGGGTGCTGTGCTCGAACTCGTCACGCTCGCTTTACTCCCGTTCTCGCCCACGCTCGGAAACTCGCTCCCGACTCTCGGCCCGTTCTCCGGCGGTTTGCTCGCCCTACTCGGCGTGCTCACCGCACTCGCAGTGGGCAACGGTCTGGCGAACGTCTCGCTCAACACCCTCGTCTCGAAGAGCGCGTCCGAGGACGAACAGGGCGGCGCGTTCGGACTCACCCAGAGTGCGGGGAGCATCGCCAGAGCCATCGGTCCAGTCGCGGCGGGCGCGCTGTACGCGGCCGTCGCCTACTGGCTTCCGTTCGTCCTCGGTGGCTTGCTCATGCTCCCTATCTGCTACGTCCTCGTGACCTCGGTGACGGCCGGCGGTCGACCGTCACCCACTCGCTGAGCCGATGGTTTATATACTAAAACGGAAGCAGTCGGTACCGAGATGGGACACGAAAGCGGACGAATCATCGTCCGAACGCTCGTAGCGGTGTTCACCATCGGTTCGTGGCTCGACTGGCACGTTCCTCCACGACAGGCGATTTGTCGACGAATTCCGTCGTCGGTTCGGAACCTTCCAGAACGAGAACGACTCCGTTGGCCGCCCCCTCAGTACGTCTCCGACGGGTCTGCTGGACCGCTGAACACCGAGTAGAGGATGCCGAAATACGTCAACACGACCGGAATGAGGAACGCTGCCGCCACGGTCATTATCGTCAGCGGCAGGTCCGAGACGACGCCTTCCCGGACCGTCAGACCGACAGCGGGGTCGATTGCGGGATACAGCATGTTACCCACGAAGGCGACGAGCGCGTACGGCAATCCAGCAGCGGCGACGAATCCTGCCCGGTATCGTTTGTCCCGCATCGTGAGGACGACGCCGGCGACCAGTCCGACAGTTACCACGACCGCGAGCAGCGAGAGTGGCGACACCAGCGCGCTCCGGAGGTCGGGACGAGTCGCCGCGAGATAGGCGATTACTGCCACGACCAGCGCGAGGTACGCAGGTGTCACGCGCCCGGCGTACCGCGCCATCTCGGACCGCAGTTCACCACGGGTCTTCAGGCCGAGGAAGGCGACACCCTCGACGACCGTGAGCGCGACGACGACCAGTCCGAACGCGACTGCGGGAACGTTCACGATGCCCGACGCACCGAGCACCCAGTTCGCGGCGAACATGCCGAGAAAGAACGGGGCGGTGACGCTGCCGACGACGAACGCTCTCCCCCACGTCCGCCGCCAACGCTCGTCTTCCCGCTGTTCGTAGAACTCGGGAGCGACGCCGCGCAGGATGAGCGCGCCGAGGATGGCGAACATGAGGAGGTAGTTCCGACTGAACAGTCCGGCGTAGGCCGCCGGGAAGACGGCGAACAGTGCGCCGCCGAAGACGACGAGCCACACCTCGTTACCGTCCCAGACCGGCCCGATAGCGGCCAGCAGGGTTTCGCGTTCCTCCTCGTCGTCGCGGGTAGCGAACAGCGCGCCGACCCCGAAGTCGAATCCGTCGAGGAACAGGAAGGTTCCGAGCAGGGCGAACACGAGTGCGAACCACAGGTCGGGAAGCTCAATCATCGGTCGTCACCTCCACGCCGGGTGCGTCTCGGTGGACACGTTCGACGTCGGGAGCGCCACTGCGAACGATTCGCCAGACGATGTAGCTGTAGAGCACCAGTAGACCTGCGTAGACGACGCCGAATCCGACGAGCGTCAGCGTCGCCTCCATCGAAGAGAGTCCCGGCGAGACGCCCGCGCTCGTTTTCATGACGCCCTGGACGACCCACGGTTGACGGCCGACCTCGGTCACGATCCACCCGGTTTCGACTGCGACGAATCCGAGCAGCGACGACCAGACGAACGCATTGTGGAGGAGCGTATCCTCAAACAGTTCACCCGTCCGCCAGCGATATCCTGCCCAGAAGGCGAGGAGCATGAACCAGAATCCCATCGCTACCATCGCGCGGAACGACCAGAAGACGATGGCCACTGGCGGCGACCCTTCGAACTCGTTCAGCCCCTGGATTTCCGCCTGCGCGTCGCCACCGCTCGCGAGCCACGACGCTCCTCCGGGGATACCGATGCCAAAGATGTCCTTCGCACGCGGATTCAGCAGGTCGTCCACGTCGGTCGGAAACGCGACGATGTACTCCGGCACGTAGCTGTCCGTCTCCCAGACTGCCTCCATCGCGGCGAACTTCTGCGGTTGCGTCTCCGCGACGTGGCGACCGTAGGCGTCACCGTGGATCACCTGAAGCGGTGCCGTCACGATGAGTACGACGAGTGCAATCTTCAGTGTTGCGCGCCAGAACTGCGTGTCACGGTCGCTCCGAACGTATCGAAGGTTGTACGCCGCGACGCCGGCCATGAACAGTGCGACCGTCAGGACGGCGGCGTTTTGCATGTGTACGAACATCCAGGGGAATCGCGGATTCGCGTACGCCGCGACGGGGTCGACGAGCGTGACGATTGGTCGTCCACCCTGCATCGCCATCTCGAACCCCTGTGGCGTCTGCATCCACGAATTAGCGACGAGAATCCACACCGCAGAGAGCCACGTTCCGAGACCCACCAGCACAGCCGAGACGAGATAGAGGCGGTCGGAGACGCGTTCGCGACCGAAAACGAAGATACCGAGGAACGTCGCTTCGAGGAAGAACGCCATCATCCCCTCGACGGCGAGTGGGCCACCGAACAGCTCACCCGTCGTCGCGGCGAACGCGGCGAAGTTCGTCCCGAACTCGAATTCGAGCACCAGTCCGGTCACCGTCCCGACGACGAAACTGACGGCGAAAATCTTCGTCCAGAACCGGCGGAGTTGCTCGTAGAGCGGGCGTCCGGTTCGAACCTCCTTCCACGTGAAGTAGACGAGAAACGGTGCGAGGCCCATGCTCATGACGGGGAAGATGATGTGCACGATGGTCGTCAGTGCGAACTGGAGGCGACTCGCTAACGTGGGATCTAACATAGTCTCTCTCGACTGTTCGTTGGCATTGTGACCGCTTTATAAAGAGGCTGATTCTCAGTTCGTGATAACCTCCCGTAGGGCTTTGAATATCGAGGACGTACTATACGAAGCATGTACGACCGAATTCTACTCCCGACAGATGGCAGCGAGACGTCCGAAAAAGCGGCCCGACAGGCGCTCGACATAGCGAAGAACTACGACGCGACGCTCCACGTCATCTCGGTCGTGGACAGGACCGTCGTCCCGCCGGACGTTCGGGCCGACATCGTCTACGACGAACTCGAACGGGAAGCCGACGAGGCGGTACGTGACATCGCATCCAAAGCGGAAGACGACGGAACGGCCGTCGAGACTACCGTGCTCAGAGGGACGCCCCACCGCGCCATCCTCGACTACGTCGACGACAACGACGTCGACCTCGTCGTGATGGGAACCCACGGCCGTCGAGGACTCGACCGCTATCTCCTCGGCAGCGTCACCGAGAAGGTCGTCCGTCTCTCCGACGCTCCCGTTCTCACGGTTCGGATGGAGAAGAAAAAGTAAGGACGTTCTCCACCGTCGGTCGAAACGCAGATAATCCAGCGTTTCAAGCGGTTAAGACGGAGTTTCCCGTCATAGGTTTTTGTCGGTGGCTCACGTAGCCGAAAACGGGTAGACGGGAAATGAGAGATACGCAGAACGACACGGGCGGATGAACGTCCTCGAGAGCCTTCGAATCAGTTGGCGAAACATCCGCGAACACAAACTTCGCTCGGCGTTGACGACACTCGGCGTCATCATCGGTGTGGCCGCCGTCATCACGTTCGTCACGCTCGGTGCGAGTTTGCAGGCGGACATCGTCAGCACCGTCGCGGGCGGTAACGCCGCGACGATGTACGTCTCCGCACAGTCACAGAGTCAGACCGGCCTGCCGAACTTCGGCGGCGGCGGGCAGACGATTTTCACGGAACACGACTTAGACGGCATCCGGTCGTTACAGGGCGTCGAAGCCGCCGTTCCGGAGAGTGGCATCGCTGCATCGACGGTCGAATTCAACAATTCGACGGTCGGTCGCCAGTGGGTCGTCGCCACGACGCCGCCGTACTTCGACGTGAAAAATCAGGAGTTCGTCGCAGGTGGGTCGTTCACGAGTGGCGAACGCGAAGTCGTCTTGAATCGCCCTGCTGCGAGGATGTTCGGAGACGAGAACGTCTCTGTCGGGGACAACATCACGCTCACGCGCGCCGCGGGCGGGCAAGAGGTGAACGCGACGGTCGTCGGAATCGTCGAACCGTCCGGGGAGTCCACGCTCGGGCTTTCGGAGGGGCCGTCGCCGCGCGTCTTCGCGCCGACCGACCCGTTCTACAAACGGACGGTGTTCAGTCCCACCGAGAACGAGAACCAGCGCGTCTACGGACGGATACTCGTCCTGGCGGAGAATCCCGAACAGGTCGACGCCGTGCAGGGACGCGTGTACACGTACCTCGGAGAGGATTCCGACGCCCGGCAGCTGAAATCGAACAGTTATCGGTTCAAAGTCACCACACAGGACGAACTCGTCGACCAGGTCGAACAGGTGAGTAACACGTTCACGGCGTACATCACCGGCATCGCACTCATCTCGCTCGTCGTCGGTGCGATCGGTATCGCCAACATCATGCTCGTCAGCGTCACGGAACGAACCCGCGAAATCGGCATCATGAAAGCGGTCGGTGCACAGAACACAGACGTCTTGCAGTTGTTCCTGTTCGAGGCAGTCCTGCTCGGACTGTTCGGGTCCGCACTCGGTGCGCTCGCCGGCCTCGGTGGGGGTTATCTCGCGGCGGAGTTCATCGGCCTCCCGCTGACGTTCCGACCCGAGTGGTTCGGCATCGCCGTCGTAGTCGGAGTCCTCGTCGGCATCCTCGCCGGAATCTACCCGGCGTGGGACGCCGCACACACCGACCCAATCGACGCACTGCGCTACGAGTGACTCCCGCGGACGAATCTCTTTCGAGTGGTGATAACGCGACAACGTGTATTTGCTCTTGCAGTTGAAATCTCGAATAGACCGTACGACCTGTCCGCGGAACGATTAGACCGTCGTAGGTCCGACACGCGGGGTGTCACGCTGTCTCGGACGAGCAGTAGGCACAACCAGCCGTTACCGCGAGCAAAACGACTCCCTACTTTCAGCGAGCGGGGAGTATTCGTCGGTGTTTCGCCGATAGCCACTGGATAACAAAGAGTGAATCCTACGATAGTTCTCTCCAACGAGAACGCTCGCCGCGCCGCGCTGCAGAGCGACCGCCCCTAGTTCAACAATGGCTAGTCATCAGACGGATTCCAAAACGACACAGAAACCCCACCTCGGCTACGAACTGCCGTGGCTCGTCCCCCCGCTGCTGGCCGGGATGTGCATCCTCTTTTTCTACCTCGACTCTCACACGTACCCTTCGTTCGGCGCCGGGTTGTACTTTCAAATCGCAGAGAGCATCAGTGCGAACGGGTACGTCCTCCCGGAAACCATTCCCAACTACACCGCCGGAGGCGTTCCGTTCGCCTACCCGCCACTCATGTTCTACGTGTTGGCGGTGATTCTCGACGTGACGGGTCTCGACCCGTTGACGCTCGCCCGATTCCTCCCCGGAATCGTCACCATCGCCTACCTCGTCCCGCTTTACTTTTTCGCCCGCGACCTGTTCGGTTCGCGGCCACAGGCGTCGCTTGCGACCCTCATCGTCGCCGTCAGCCCCCCGATTCTTCAGTGGCATATCTCGGCCGGAGGCACCGTTCGCGCACCAGCGATGCTGTTCGCACTCGTCGGCATCTACGCGGGGCTCCACCTCTTTCGATATCGAGACACGAGATGGCTCGTCCCGGCACTCGTCGCCTTCTCGCTGACGCTGTTGACCCATCCGATGTACACCGTCTTCTTCGTGGTGAGTTTCGTCCTGCTCTACGCCCGGTTCGACCGGTCGTTCCGTGGCGTGCTCTTCGGCTTGCTCGTCGGCTTCGGCGGCGTTCTCCTCACCGCGCCGTGGTGGGGGCTAGTGCTCTCGAATCACGGCGGAGCCGTGTTCACCGGCGCTGCGGGGACGCACGGTGGCATCGGCGCGGCGATTACCACCCTTATTGGGTTGCTCGAACGACAACTCAACGAACCGCCCTTCCTGTCGGCGTGGCACGTGTTTCCGGTCGTTGGCTGGTTCTGGTTGCTGTCCCGACGAGAGTATTTCTTGCCAGCATGGTTGCTCACCATCGTTATCATCATGGGCGAACCTCGATTCGTGTTTCTCATCGGAGCACTGGTCACCGCCCGTTTCGTCTTCGACGGAATCGCCCCGTGGTTGAAAGAGGGTGTGTTCGTGACGTTGAACCGGGAGGAGGTGGTGATGGTCTCGGTCGTGTTGCTCGCGCTCGTCGGACTCAGTGGCGGTACGCTCTACGCGACGGGCGGACTGAACGCTCACGCGGGGAGTCCATCACTTCCGCAGTTCCTGGACGACGGCGACGTAGAGGCGATGGCGTGGGCCGAAGAGAACACCGACCAGTCGTCGAGTTTCGTCGTTCTCGGTGACGCGGCGGAGTGGTTCCCACAGCAGTCCGACCGGACGATGCTGGTCGGTCCGTGGGGCGTCGAGTGGAAAGGCCACTCGCAGTATCGGTATCAGTTACGCCAGTTCCGCCAGCTATCCCGCTGTCACAGTTCGTACTGTCTCACTGCCGAACTGATGTCCATTCGCGTCCATCCCGACTATGTTTACGTCCCGAAAGGCGGGTACACTGTTCGTGGAATGCAACGTTCCCAACCGGATGAGATGGCGACCACGATGCTCACGTCGTCGCAGTACCACCTCGTCTTCGAAAACGAGGATGTCGCAATCTTCAAACTGTCAGAAGGATGGCATCCGACGAAATCCGGTTCGACCGGTCCGGTACCGGTGTAACGTCGATTCGAGACGACCCGTCTCGCGCCCTTCAGAGTCGCTCGCCGACCGACGCGGCAATCGCGTCGATGTCGTACTCGTCGGTTTTCTTGTCGAACACCACCTCGTCGTCGACGCTGACCCTGAAGACGCCATCGTCGCCGGTTTTCAACGTCACCGCGTCGAGTCGCCGACCGTACTCCGAGAGCAGTTCGCGCTGGAGGCTCTGTGTGCGGTCTAACATCTCACACGGGACAGTATTCGATTTCGACTTTCGTCGTGCTGAATGCACACCTCGGGAACGGGCTTAAAAGTGAGCGAAGCGGAACTGTGCGCGTTCTCGTCTCGAACGACGTTCGTGGATTACCGGGATTCGTCCGGTTCCCGTGGGTCTCCAAAGCCAGTTACGGCGGAGACCCGAGAGCATCGGCAGCGACGACCGGAGGGGCGTTGGTTTCGCTCGTCCGAACCTGGGAGTAGCCGTGAAACATAAGTCGTGACCCCTCCAATCGAACGAGCGTGAGAATTTCTTCAAACACGGAGTAATTTATGTCAGGAATGAATCCACAATCGCCTAAACTTCGAGTCGGCATCGTCGGCTGCGGCTTCATCGGAACCACGGTGGGCCGAGAGTTCGAAGACGACCGTCGAGCGTCGGTCGTCGCGCTCACGGACGTGAACGAGGCAGCCCGAAACGAGGCTGGCGAGACCCTCTACGTCGGACAGGGCTCGCGATACGAAGATTACACCGAGATGCTCGACGCGGAGGACCTAGACGCCGTGCTCATCGGGACGCCACACGCGTTCCACTACGAGCAAGTGACGGCAGCACTGGACGAGGGTCTCCACGTCCTCTGTGACAAACCACTCACGACCGACA
The DNA here is from genome assembly GCF_054177595.1 of Haladaptatus ordinarius. NCBI lineage: Archaea > Methanobacteriati > Methanobacteriota > Halobacteria > Halobacteriales > Haladaptataceae > Haladaptatus > Haladaptatus ordinarius. The sequence continues at coordinate 55,255 of NZ_JBPEHH010000013.1, forward strand.
CCGAGCGGGCACGCGAACTCGCCGAACGAAGCGAGGGCGACCAGGTGCTGATGGTCGGGTACCAGCGTCACCTGAATCAGGCGTTCGTCCGAGCGCGTGAACGGTGGCACGGTACGGACCTGACGCCCCGCTTCATCAGCGCCGAAATCACGCAAAACTGGATTTCACGGTTCGAGGACGCGTGGCGAACCGACCCCGACCTCTCCGGCGGTGGCAACCTCTACGACACCGGGAGTCACCTCATCGACGCGGTCCTCTGGACGACCGGCCTGACGCCCACGTCGGTGCAGGCGAACATGAAATTCGCCGACGACGAAAACCGAGTGGACGAGCGAGCTCAGCTCACTGTCCAGTTCGAGGAAGGGTCGTCCGCCAGCATCTCCGTGTACAGCGACGCACCGTGCGTTCGCGAACACATCCACATCTGGGACGACGAGGGTGCGCTCTATCTCGAAGGGCGTCAGTGGGAACCCCGGCAGTTAACGGAGATTCGAGAAGACAGCACGACCGTCGTTCCGTTCATGGACAACCAGCGCCGCGAGAGCAAGGCCGGTGCGTTCATCGACTGCGTCGAAAGCGGCGAGGAACCCCCCGCGACCGCCCGGGACGCGTACGCCGTAACCGCGCTCACCGAGGCGGCGTACGAGTCTGCTCGGACGGGCGAACAGGTCTCGATACACCTCGACTGACTCGTCCGCCTCGACTGCCGAAATATCACCGTCGAATTCTCCGACCGTCACACTCCCGCGAGCGGTTCGTCGGCGTTCGCTCGCCCTCTTCGACTGCCGTCCCACGCCGAACCGACTCAGAGGTAGTGGGCGGCCACCCATGTCAGCAGACCGAGCAAGACGAACGGAACGAGAATGAGCCCGAGGCTGATGGTTTCGATGAACGTGTTCGGTGCCCACGGCGAGAAGAACAAGAAGAGAAAGAAGAAGAATGCGAGGATGACGAGCGGGACGACGTTCACCGTGAGGTCGAGCAGAGTCTCGCGATTCCACACCGGGTGTGGCATCACTCCTCACCCCCCTCTTCGCCGCCGTCCGCCAGAGCGGTCTCGCGTTTCTTCTCGAACCACGCCCACTCGGGAGAACGCATTCCGTCGGCTTCCAGTCCCCACGGGTCGCCATCTTCGACCACCGGCCCTTCTATCCACGACTGGACGATGTTCCAGACGAAGATGAGCTGGCCCAGCGCGAGGACGAACGCGCCGAAGGTGGCTATCTGGTGGAGCGACGTGAACTGCGGGAGGTAGGTCGCATACCGGCGGGGCATCCCGCCGTAGCCCAGGAGCATCAGGGCGAAGAACGTGACGTTCGACCCGATCATGGTCAACCAGAAGTGCCAGTGTGCGAGCCTCGTCTGGTACATACGCCCGGCGTAGATGGGGAACCAGTAGTAGACCGCCGAGAACACGGCGACTGCGATGGCCCCCATCACGATGAAGTGGAAGTGGCCGACGACGTAGTAGGTGTCGTGGAGCACGAGGTCGACCGGAATCGCCGCCAGGAAGACCCCAGTGACGCCGCCGATGATGAAGTTCTGGACGAAGCCGATGCTGAACAGCATCGGTGCGTTGAGCCGGATGTTCCCGTTCCACATCGTCGTAATCCAGTTGAACACCTTCACAGCGCTCGGGATGGCGATGGCGAGCGACACCGCCATGAAGCTCAGCCGGATGCGGGGGTCGATACCGGTGGCAAACATGTGGTGGGCCCAGACGCCGAAGCTCAGCACGCCGATGGCCAGCGTCGAGTAGACGACGAACTTGTACCCGAACAGCTTTCGTCCCGAGAACCGCGGGAGGATGAGACTCACGAGGCCCATCGGCGGCAGGACGAGGATGTACACCTCGGGGTGGCCGAAGAACCAGAACAGGTGTTGCCACAGGATGGGACCACCGCCGCCATCCACCGCGAAGAAGGTGGTTCCGAAGTTCCGGTCCAAAAGCAGCATGACGAAGGCGCTGCCGAGGAGGGGGAACGCGAACAGGATGAGCCCCGACTGGGTGAGCATCGTCCACGAGAAGAGGTCGAGTTCGGGCCAGTCGATGTCGCGCTCGGTGAAGATGGTGGCGATGAAGTTTATCGCACCCATGGTGGTGCTGATGCCCGAGAGGTGCAATCCAAGTATCATCAGGTCGGTGGCCGGAGTCGGTTGTTCCACCGAGAGCGGAGTGTACATCGTCCAACTGGTCTGTGGCGCCTGGATGCCCGTGCCCAGCAGTGCGAGCGGGAAGCCGATCCAGACGAGAATCGCGGCGGGCGGCAGGAGCCAGAACGCGATGGCGTTGATGCGCGGGAACGCCATGTCGTCCGCGCCGATGAGCAGCGGGATGAAGTAGTTCGCGAACGCCGCAATCATCGGCGTCCCGAACAGCAGGAGCATCGTCAGCCCGTGTGTCGTGAGCAGCGCGTTGTACATCTGCGCCTGCATGAAATCCGCTTCGGGCGTGAGCAGTTCGGTTCGCATCAAGAGGACGCCGAAGCCTCCCCAGAGGAACGCGACGAGACCGTAAACGCCGTAGAGCATCCCGATGTCCTTGTGGTCGACCGTGGTCAGCCACCTGATGAGTCCACCAGGTTTCTCTTCGTACTCCACTCGTCGCTCTTCGACCTGTCCCACTCCCCCACCTGCGGGTGTGTACGACCGCCAATCCTCGACGCGAAGGACGTAGAACAACACGACGAGGAGGAATCCACCCATCAGGATGGTGAGCGCCAAATCAGTGCTAAGCGCAGCCATCGTACTGTAGTTGGGCGGAGGAAGGTAATTCCTTTCGGTCATCTGTCATCTTTTCGGTGAGAGTACCGTCCCATCTATTACCTGAATTGATTGTGACGCTACAACTCTGGAAAATCGTGACAACAATCCCGCCACTGCGAAGCCGAGACGGTCACCGACCACACTTCACGAAATCGCTGACTCCTTCCCGAAACCACTGTCTCACTTCGCCAGCCCAGTCACCGAGAGAAGAATGCTCGATTCGCAAGGGCGACGAGAAAGAGACCGACGGTGACGTTCGCGCCGACGAACAGGCCGTACAGTGCTGTTCCGGCGAGCGACCCGCTGGCGGTGGGGAGTTCCAGCAGGGTGACGATCGTCGAGACGACGAACCACACACCGAACCACAGTTCGGGGCGAGCGGTGATGTGGTCGTCCCCGCTGGAGGCCCACTCGTTCATCTTGGCGGCGACGAACAGGTACAGCGTCACGCCCGCGCCGCTGAGAACGCCCAGCCACAGATTTTCCTGGTCGGCATTCCAGAGCAGGAGCGTGAGCGAAACGGAGAGGACGACGAACAGGGTGCCCCACAGCTTTGGTTTTCGAGCGATGTGGTCGCCCGGTGACCGAGATTCGATGTTCATGTCTGATTCATATAATTCGCCGCACGATAAATATCACCCACCGGAACGTCCGACTGAACTACCGCCACTCCAGATCGATTCACCAGAACTTGAGATTTTGTTTCACCGCCTCGCGTTTGAGTTCCTGGATGTGCTCGGTCAGGGGGATGTCTTTCGGGCACACTTCGGTACACGAAAACTGCGTCTGACACCGCCAGACGCCGTGTTCCTGGTCCATGACGTTCAGCCGATGTTCTTTCGACGCCTCCCCCTCGCGTTCGTCCATGGCGAACCGATAGGCCGTGCTGATGGCCGCCGGACCGAGATACTGGTTGTCGCCCGCCGCGATGTTACACGAGGACATACACGCGCCACACCAGATACAGCGCGTCGCCATCTTTATTTCCTCTCGATTCTCGCGGGACTGGCGCTGTTCTTCGAGTTCGTCGTCGGGAAGCGAGTCGGTCTGGAAGTACGGTTCGACGGCGTGCATCTGGTCGTAGAAGTGTTCCATCTCCACGACGAGGTCTTTGACCACGTCCTGGTGGGGGAGCGGTTCGACCTGCACCGGTTCGTCCAACTCCGACACCTGGGTCTTGCAGGCGAGTCGCTGTCGGCCGTTGACGAACACCGCATCGCTGCCACAGATTGCCTGCCGACACGAGTGGCGCACCGTCAGCGACGTATCGAAGTGGTCGCGTGCGTAGATGAGCGCGTCGAGGACGGTCAACCCGCGCTCATCGGGGACGAAAAAGTGGTCGAACCGCGGTTTCTCCTTCTCGGGGACGTCCGGGTCGTAGCGAAACACCTTCAGGTGCACCGTCTCCTCCGGTGTCTCCGCCGCTCGCCGTTTCTCTCCCTCTCGCTCTCGTCGCCGTCTTGCCTTCTCGTCCAACCGACGCTGTTGCGGTGACCGTGACGCCCGGAACTCCTCGGCCTGCGTATCTTCCATCGGTTCCTCGGCGTTCATCTGTCCCTCGGAGTGCGCTATCTCCCGTTCTTCCTGGCTCATCGGAAACCCCTCCGACCGTATCTCGGGACGAACGACAATAAGCATCGTCGTCGGTTCACGCTCCCTATCGGAGCTCGAGGAAGGGCGTTCGAACAGTCGGTGTTCGAACGCAGATGGACGGTTCTCTGCCGACGGCGACTCGACCCAGTGAGACGTCGAAAGCACACGTTACTGTCCAGAAACGAAGCGAACGGGTACGTGTCCGGCCGATGCACCTGAACGCCGATTCGGTTACCACGTCACGACGTCTAAGACGAACACGGAGAGAGAGCTGTCCGATTCCTGCGACGATAATCAACACTGCCGCGACGCGTCTGGTACGATACTCGAAACCCCGAACTCGTTTCGACACGACCGGATTCTAGGCACCTCCCCGCGCGCGGAGCTGCACTATTCGTCTCACCGGGGCCACAGGACGGTGATTGGATGGCCCGACGTCTCCGGTGACGGCCGTCGGCCAGTCGGAATCTCAATCTTCAAGACCTCCCCGGATAGACCGTTCAGCCGTACACAGATGACGTGCCCTGACCCGAGGTGCGACGCGTGGTAGCAGACCTGTTCACGCAACTGTTCGGCAGGAACGAGGTCGTTCACGGGCTGGTCGGCGGTATCGTCATCGCGTCGCTCAATCTCCTCGGCGCATCGCTCGTCTTCGTCTGGCGAGACCCGTCCGAACGGGCGATGGACGGTGCGCTCGGACTCGCCGCCGGTGTGATGCTCGCCGCGAGTTTCACGAGCCTCATCATTCCCGGCATCGAGGTGTATTCGGACGGGAATCCGGTTCCGGTTCTCGTGGGCATGGCTCTCGGTGCGCTCTTTCTCGACCGCTCGGACGTGCTCGTACCCCACGCCCACTATCTCCTCTCCGGGCGGAAGCGACGAGATGCCGCGAACCCACAGGAGGACCTTCCGGTGGATAGCGAACGTATTACGGGCGTCGTGTTGTTCATCCTCGCGATAACCCTCCACAACATGCCCGAGGGACTCGCCGTCGGGGTGGGATTCGGCAGCGGCGACCTCGGCACGGCTATCCCTCTGATGCTCGCCATCGGCATCCAGAACATCCCCGAGGGACTTGCCGTCTCCGTGGCCGCCATCAACGCGGGGCTCGACAAACGCTTTTACGCCGCGTTCGCGGGGATTCGGTCCGGCGTCGTCGAAATCCCGCTGGCCGTCCTCGGCGCGTACGCAGTCCAAGAGGTCCTGGGGTTACTTCCCTACGCGATGGGATTCGCCGCCGGTGCGATGCTGTTCGTCATCAGCGACGAGATCGTTCCCGAGACGCACACGAGAGGCCACGAACGCGTCGCGACCTTCGGGACGATACTCGGTGCTATCGTGATGCTCTATCTGGACATCTCGCTCGGCTGACGGTGTGGCTCTGTCGGGCAGACGCTCTCGGTTGGCCGTCCCGAGCATCGTTCACTGAACGAAGTAGAAGACTGACGGCGACGCCGACGAGATGACGACTGGCTCCTGCTGGCATCGGGCCAACCGGTGTGGAACGTGATTCGGCCAGACCGAGGTCCGATTTTCACGCGCTCGTCTGGGTCGTCGTGATGGTGCTCGTCTCCGAACCCTGCTGGACGGCCCGCGTCTCACCGCTCTCCAGGTTCACGACCATCGCCTGGCCGCCGTACCCGTGTCTCTCGTCGTGGCCTCGGACGACGACGCGACGCGTTCCGAACGGAATCTCGACCGTCTCGGAGCGCGTGAACCGTTCTGTTCCGTGAGCGTGGAGCAGTTCGCGCCGACCCAGACGCTTCCCGTCTATCGTCTCGACCTGCCACCAGTTCGCGTACCCCTGCTCGCCGTCGTCGTCGTGATAGAGCGTCACGTCGAAGGTGTACGACTGCCCGTCGCGCTCGAATTCGACGCCGACGACGGTGGCCTCCCGCAGGTCGAGTTCGGCGGTCGTCGTCTCCCGAGTCGAGTTCGTCCTACTGGTTCGGTCCGTCTGGCCGTCTCCGGTCGTCTGCGACGCACAGCCGGACAGTGCGGCGACAATAGTGCTCCCCGCCAGCGCGACGAATCGCCGTCGATTCGTGAGTGCCCCCGTCATCGTCTTCGATTGGGTCGGGAGCGCCATGATTGTCGTGGCCTCCATTCACTGTCCGAGCCTCCTTTCTATCTAAACCTATGCATATCGAGAGCTGTCTTTATAACGAACAATAATTATAATACCTCTCGGGACCATCTATATGCGAGTTTTATGGAATCGAATCAACTTCCTCAAACCCGACGAACCGTACTCAAGAAGGGTATCCTTGCCACTGCGACTGCGGCGGTCGGCGTTCCGATGGTTTCTGGTCTGGCCAGCGCCACCGACTGCTGTAAGACCTGCTGGGTGGACGTGAAACCTGACAGTTGCCCGAACTCCATCAATCCGAAGAACAACGGCGTCGTCAGCGTGGCCGTCGGGTGGCCGAACGTGAAACTGGACAGCGTACGTCTCGTGCCGTCCGCCGGAAACCGGTGTGTTCGGTTCACCGGCTGTCAGGATTATCGAAATCCCGACTGGAAGGACGTCTCCTGCGAGGACATCGACCGTCTCCTCTCGGAGGCAGACGGTCGGTCCGCCAGTGCGATTCGGATGACGCGAGAAGACCTGGACGGCGATGGCGACGACGATACGGTGTTGAAGTTCCGCACCCGAGACCTCCAACTCGTGCCGGACGACGAGTATCTCGTCCTCGAAGCGGAGACGAAGAGCGGATGCCGTCTGCTCGGTCTCGACACGGTCAGAGTCGTCGATAAGTCGAACGGAAAGAACGAAAACTGATTTTTGGCAGTCGGACTCTGGTTTCGCTTACGCCGGTCGGACGCCCGATTCGTCGGCCGGTTCGTCGACCGTCTCCGGGGGCGTCCCGCGGTAGTTCTCGTACAGCAACGTAGCGAGCGCGCCGAGTCCGAGGAGCGAGACGACCGCTTCCACGAGCCCACCCAGGTACGGAATCTGGGCGACGATGGCGACGACGACGAACCCCACGACGAGGCTCGTCCAGCGGTTCTCCACGTCGGCGTACGAGGTGAGCCACGTTCCGACCGCGACCCGACCGTACGCAGCCCCGACCAGTGCGGCGAAGGCGAACAGGAACGCACCGATAATCGTCAGCGGGATGCCGACGATGGTCAGTGCGACCAGGACGAGGGCGATGGGAACGCCGATTACCGAGAGGAACCCGACTCCACCCGACCGAAGGGGTGATTCGAGGACTTCGGTCGTCACCCTGTTCGAGAACTCGGGGAAGACGACGAGCAGTATCGCGGTGCCGACGAGTCCCATGACGAGGAAGTACACGTCGAGTATCCAGCCGGGTATCGACGTATCGACGTCACCTACCACCGGGACCGCGGGTCCGATGGAGAGGTCGTTGTCACGGGTAATCGCGCCAGCGACCGCCGCACCGGGCGCTCGCGAGAGCGCGCCGTCGTAGGTCAGGTCACCACCGACGCTCGCGGTGGGGCCGAGCGAGATGGTCTCGGCACCGATTGTGGCGTCTCCGACGACGGTCCCATCGAGGACGATGTCTTCTGCACCAGCGGCGAGGTTCCCGTCGATGACAGCGTCACGGGTCACGACGACGCTTCCGCCCGCCGTTTCGACGTCACCGCCGACGGTTCCGCTGATTCGAACGCTTCCAGCGAAGACTTCGACGTTTCCGGTCACCTCGCCGTCTACGATGACGCTCCCCCCGAACGCCTGGAGGTTGCCGTCGACGGTCCCGCGGACGATGACGGTGCCCCCGAACGCTTCGAGGTCTCGGACGGTTTCGCCTTCCTCGACGACGATGGTTCCGCTAGCACGCGTCTCCGCCGCTACGACGCCGGGAATCGTAGAGATGACGAGTATCAGTACGAGCAATGCGACTTTCGCTTTCGAGTAGGATGAAGCCATGTATGAATAGACGCTGGCTACCTATTTAACATCACACTGAGACGACATATCGTGGTGGTTATAGTCACACGGAGTTCGCCAACAGACACTACCGTACTCCCGATGTATCCGGAGTCATGAGGGCATCCGACTTACTGGTCGAGTGTCTCGAACGGGAAGGGGTCGAGTACGTCTTCGGTCTTCCCGGCGAGGAACTCGAAGACGTCCTGTTCTCGATTCGTGACTCCGACATCGAGTTCGTCCCGGTCCGCCACGAGCAAGGGGCGGCGTTCATGGCCGACGTCCACGGGCGCGTGACGGGACAGGCGGGGGTCTGTCTCTCGACGCTCGGACCCGGGGCGACGAACTTGCTCACCGGCGTCGCCGACGCACACGTAGACAAGAGTCCGCTGGTCGCAATCACGGGACAGGCAGGCCTCGACCGGCTCCACAAGGAGAGCCATCAGGCGCTCGACATCGTCCACACCTACCGGTCGGTGACGAAGTGGAACGCGCAGTTGACCAACCCGGGGATAATCAACGAGTCGGTTCGCAAAGCGTTCAAACTCGCGGAGTACGAGAAGCCGGGCGCGACGCATCTCGAATTTCCGGAGGACGTGGCACGGGAGGAGACGGACGCCGAACCCCTCCAGCCCCGTCGGCGCGTTCGCCGACCCGACCCCGACCAGCAGTCGGTCGAACACGCCGTCCAACTGCTCGAAGAGGCCGACTATCCCCTCGTCATCGCGGGCAACGGGGCGGTTCGAACCCGGACCGCCCAGTCGCTCCGTGCGTTCGTCTCCGACACGGCGGTTCCGGTCGTCGCGACGTACATGGGCAAGGGAGCCCTCTCGGACCGAGACGAACACTCCCTTTTCACGCTCGACTCGGGCGACCACGACGAGGCGAGAGACGCAATCGTGCAGGCAGACTGCGTGCTCACGGTCGGGTACGACATCGCCGAACACGACCCCGAGAAGTGGAACCCGGACCTCAACAAGGACGTCGTCCACCTCGACCACGAACCGGCCGAAGTGTACGAACACTACAACCCCGACGTAGAACTCGTCTGTGATGTCTCCGCCGGACTCGACGCTCTCCGTTCGGCGGTGGACGTGGCCTGTCCCGCCGAGTGGTACTCAGACCAGCGCGAAGCCATCGTCGAACAGACGACGAGCCTCCCCGAGGAAACCGACTCCGTGACCGTGAAAAACGTCCTTCCTATCCTCCGTGAGGCGATGGCGGACGACGACGTGCTCATCTCCGACGTCGGAAGCCACAAGATGGCCATCGCCCAGCAGTTCCCGACGTACGAACCGAACACGGTCATCATCTCCAACGGACTCGCGAGCATGGGTATCGCGGTGCCGGGCGGCATCGCCGCCGACCTCGCACTCGATTCTGACGTCGTCGTCGCGACCGGCGACGGTGGCTTCCTGATGAACGCGGCGGAGATGGAGACGGCGACGCGACTCGACTGTGGGTACACCATCGTCGTCTTCGACGATTCGGAGTACAAACTCATCACCGAAGAACAGGAAGCACACCGGGGCGAACACTTCGGCACGCACCTGACGAACCCCGATTTCGTCGCCTTCGCGGAGAGCTTCGGCATCGACGCGAGGCGGGCGGAGACGTGGCCGGAGATAGAGGACGCACTGCGGGCGGGAGTCGAGAGCGACGAGATGACGCTCGTCGAGATTCCGGTGTAGAATCACGCCCGGGAGCTCGATTCGACCCGCACCGGAACGCCTACGAGAAACGACCGTCATCTTCCACCCGTCAGATGACCGCCGACGGTGCCAGTTCGACCCCGACGGAACTCGATGTCCTCCTCTTACCGGCGTTCGCCGCGGACGGTTTCGCGACCGACGAAGCGCTTCCCGACGAGTTCCAACCGTGGCTCGACGCCTACGACTTCTCACACGAAGTGGCGGTACCCGGTGCGAACATGCCGGTGTTTCACACCGACGACGGTATCGGCATCACGGCGACCGGAATGGGGAAAGCCGACGCTGCGGCCACCGTGACCGCCGTTCTCGCCCATCCCGCCTTCGACTGCTCGAACGCGTACTTCCTGACGGTCGGTATCGCTGGAGTACGACCCGACGTCGGGACGGTTGGCTCGGTCTTCGTCAGCGACGCTATCGTCGATTGGGACAGGAAACACCGATTTCCAGACCGAGGAGTCGACGTTCCGATAGAGTTGCTCGGATATCGCCCACACGACTACGTTTTCCATCTGAACGACGCCCTCGTGTCGGAGGCGTATTGCGCTGCGAAGCGCGTCGAATCACTCGATTCCGAACGCATCCAGCAGTATCGAGACGAGTTCTCACAGGACGCGGCCCGTTCGACGCCGACGGTCGCGCGGGGAACGACGGTCTGCGGTGACGAGTTCTGGCACGGAAAGACGCTCTCGGAGCAAGCGCAGTGGCTCACCGACCAGTACGACGCCGGGGTGTACGCGACGACGGAAATGGAGGATTTCGGCACCGCGACGGCGCTCGACCGCTTCGGCTTCCTGGACAGATACCTGAGCGTTCGCGGTGCGGTGAACTTCGACCAGCCACACGAGGGGAAGACGGCCCGAGAAAGCCTTCACGACGACGTCGGCGAGGAGACCATCGAACTCGGCCTGGAGAACGCATTTCGCGTCGGGTCGCACCTCGTCGGGTGGCTGACCGATAACTGACGACGGAACGGTCGGTTCTCACGACGACTGCGTGACGTACCGGTCTTCCGGTTGCCAGAGTGAGTACGGCCCGGTTCCGAGAGAGAGGATGCCGAGAGACGCGAGGAGCACCGTGACGTTGAGCGGGTTCGCTCCGTCGGTGACGATGGCGACGAGCATGACGACCGTGAGCGCGAGCGCCGCGACCCGACCGGCCACGCCCAGCGCGAGCATGACGACCGACGCCACCTCGACGACCCCGACGACGAGCACCATCACTCCGGGTGCGGGGATGCCAAGACTGGTGAAGAAATCGACCTGTCCGGCGTAATCTGCGAACTTCGTGATGGCGGGAATGGCGACGATGACGACGACGAGCGCGCGGAGGACGAGCGGGAGCCACCGGCGTAGTTGGGCCATCTCACACCCCCAATCGTCCACGAATCATCGAAACGCCCGTCCGAACTCGCGACGGTCGCTCCACGAGGGCCATCTCGGTCTCCGTCAGTTCGAAGTCGAAGACGGCGAGGTTCTGCTCTAAGTGTTCTCTGCTCGTCGACTTCGGAATCGTTATCACTCCATCCTGCTGGACGACCCAGCGGAGCGCGACCTGCGCCGGGGTCTTGTCGTACTTCGTCCCGAGTTGGGTGAGGACGTGGTCGTGCATGACACCCCCCTGTGCGAGTGGGCTGTAGGCCGTCAGTAGCACGTCGTGGTCTCGGCAGTAATCGAGGAGGTCGGGCTGGGGATTGTACGGATGGAACTGCACCTGGTCGGTGACGATGGGTGCACTCGCCTCCGTTCGTGCCGCTGCCAACTGGTCGGTGTCGAAGTTACTCACGCCGATGTGACGGGCCAGTCCGTCGCTTCGAAGGTCCGAGAGCGCACGCATCACCAGGCGGGTCGACGCGATGGGGTTCGGCCAGTGGATGAGAAGGAGGTCGACGTACTCCGTGCCGAGTCGGGCCAGACTCTCGTGAACCGAATCGACGATGTCGCCGTACTTCCGGTGCATGGGCCACACTTTCGTCGTCAGGAACACGTCCTCGCGGTCGACGTCCGAGAGTGCGATGGCCTGCCCGACCTGTCGTTCGTTCCCGTAGGCCTGTGCGGTGTCGACGTGTCGGTACCCCATCTCGAGCGCGGTCTGAACCGCGTTGCGGCAGGTCGCGCCCTGCATCTGCCACGTCCCGAGACCGATTTTCGGAATCTCCTCTCCGTTAACCGTCTCGTAGTCCATGTGTGCTAATGGCACGCGATGGATAAATAGGGAGTGGCGGACTGGTGTGGTCGGTCTCGTCGAAGTCCGACGACAGCGAAACCAATCGCGTGCCGAAACCAGCAGCAGAACGCACCGAACCACCACCAGTGGCGCACTCGACAACGGTCTTTCTGTCCAACTACTCACCAGCCAGACGACGCCGAGCGTACATCAGCGGAAGTCCCGTGAGGGTGCCGACCGTGATAGCAACTCCGAGCACGAATAGAACCAGAATCGAGATTATCTCGACCGCGAGCATCTCGAGTCCCCAGAAACTCGTAAATCGGACGACCCACAGGAACCCCGTGAGCAGGGCCGTGAACAGTCCAACTGTCCCCCCACTGCGGTACGTGAACGAGCCTCGTCGTTCGACGATCGCCCACCAGAGGACGGCTCCGATACCGAATGCCGGACTGCCAGTACGACCATCGCGTACTCCGTCGAGAGTCAGATTACCTCCGCAAGTACGATTAACAAATCGTACAGGAGGAAGGCCATTGCGGTGCCACAGATAAACATGTAGAGTCCTGCGTACGTCGACCATCGTATCGAAGGAGAGAGGCTGAAGGAGAACGGAGAGCGGTATTCACGTTCGAATTGCGAGTATACACGGCTTAGTTTTTACCATTCGTATGACTATTCGATGGCGTTCGGTGCTGCTACTCTCAGCACGTGATTCGAATCAACTCTATCTGGAACAGAAATCGAACCGGCAGTTTTCGTCGACCGGCTTACTCCTCTCGGCCCCCGTACGACACCACCCGGCCCCACGAACTCTTCTTGCCCCACAGTCCCGAGCGCATACACTCCAACTCAACTATCTGGGAGTTGTCGACGAACAGGTTCACCTCCGGACCGAAGTTCTTGATGTACCACTCGAACACCTCGGGGTCGGCGGCCTCGAACACGCAGTTCTCGATACCGACCTCGTTGGCGATTTCGAAGGCGACGTCGGTGCGCCACTCGCGCACCTGTTCGGTGATACCCTCCGACTCGACCATTATCTTGTAGGCTCCCGCGTCGAGGTGGCGTTGTGCTTCCCGAATCGCACTCGCCGGGTCGATGGCCTCCTCGCTCTCCAGTTCTTCGACTGCCGACGCACCGCCAGCACCGAACTGGACGTTGATCTCGGGTTTGGCTTTCAGGCCGTGCTCCTGGACGAGTTCTGTCAGCGCGACGAGGTCGTCGGTGTCGATGGCGATGAACCCCGACGAGATTTCGACGATGTCGAAGCCGAGATTCCCGGCCTCTTCGACGTACTGCTCGACGTGGTCGTGGTCGCGCACGAGCACGTTCTCGATGAATCCGCCCGTCGAGACCTGAACGTCGTAGTCGTGACAGACCGTGATGAGTTCCTCGACCACGTCCTCCGGCATGAGGGCGAACGACCCCCCCGAAAACTTGTAGATGTCCACGTACTCGCCCATCGTGTCGAGGATGTCCTGTAACTCGCGCGGTCCCATTGGGTCGTAGTACGGCCCGCGCATCTCCGTGATTCCCTTCTCGCGTGGTTTCGATTCTCGCTCGTTTGTGTGCAGAAAGTCGAATGCTCTGTCGGTCATGAAACTCCCCGGACGGGGTACGACGAACTCCTACAAAAGAAGTTGGGCGATACGGCGAGAACGAGGTCTCGTTGTGGAGTCGGCGGAATTTCAGAGCGCCCTCTCCCGGACGGACCGCTACTACGTCGCTCCACCTGGCGTCTCTCTGTCGTTCCCAGGCTCACTCGGAGAACGGGAGAGTGTGCGACTACCGTACGACAGTCATGCACGGGGGACGGTCGAAACGTGCAGCCAGCCGACTGTCTGAGCGAACCTGCGCCGGGAGAAGCGGTAATGCCCGACACGTTGGCCGTAAATTACAAGAATGGAGACCGAAACTACGGTCGGAAAACTGTCAGTACCGGCTCAAAGACATTAAGGGTTTTTAATGACGAACTAGTTGGGGTGGGGGAACATGAAACGGCGACAATTCATCGCGGCTACGGGTCTCGCCAGCCTCGGGGGGCTGAGCGGACTCGGGAGCGGTCGACAGCAGAATCCGTACTTACAAGCGGCACGAAATATCGGGTTCACGGATAACTGGCGGCAACGACGTCTCGCGAGCGCGAACGACTGGTCGATGGAGGCGCGCAGGGACGTTCCCAATCGAGAGCAAGACTCGTCGTTCACGGGAACGCAGTCGTTCGCAACGGCACCATGGGAACCACCGTCTGGTTGGGTGAACACCATCGCGGGTGATGTGAACACGCTCCAGATACTGAACCACGGCGCGGCCAACATGGAGTTCGACCCGGCGACGCTGGCCACGCACGAACTGTTCGAGGAGAAGACGAGAATCACCATCGAACCGCTGGAAATCGGCGTCGACCAGGCGAACCTGAAAGAACAGCAGTTCCTCAGCGCACAGGAGGGACAGCCACACGTCATGAACGTCGACGGCCCGCTGACGCCCGTGTTCGTCCAGCAGGGGTTCCTCGAGGTCGTCGACCCGCTGTACAACGGGGAGATGTGGGACGCCTACATTCCGGCGCTGCGAAATCTGGTCGAGTGGGACATCAACCCGCAACTCCAGGGGACCCACCAGTACGGGTTCCCGAACATCGCCGAAGCGACGGTCGGGAGCCTTCGACCGGACCTGGTCGACGAGCAGGGTGTCGACCCGTCGGGCTTCGACGGCAAGTGGACGTGGGATCTGCTGGAGGAGACGATGCAGGCATTCGAGGGCACCGACACGTTCGGCTACGCCTACTACGCGGGCAACCCCGTCTACCTGTTCTACTCGTTCCGCCAACTGCTCTACCAGCAGGGCGGTCGCCTCGTCCAGGACAACGGGAACGTCCGCGTCGATACGCCAGCAGCACGGACGGTACTCAGAAAGATGGCCGAGTGGCGCGACAAGGGATGGGTTCCGGGCGACGTCATCTCGTACGGCGAGGGAGACCTCATCGACCTGTTCCTGGCGGGTCGAGTCGCGTACGTCGACGCGTTCAGCGACTTCGTGCCGCGCTCGCTCGCCGAGTTCGAAGCCGGGAACCAGTACCGGGCGGTCTTGCCGCCTGCGGCCAACACCGGCCCGAACCCGGAGCAGGCGTCACTCGTCGCGCCGAACGCGCCGGCCATCAATCCGTTCGCCGACCCCGCCCACAAGGTCGCGGGGCTCCTGTACGGCGATCTTCGGCTGAGCTATCCGAGCCAGTGGTGGGAGTTCACCTTCGAGGGGAACATGTCGTTCATCGACCGGGTGTATGACGACGCGGCCGAGGCCGACTTCGTCCAGTTCAGCGACGTCCTCGGGAACGCCATCGACAGGGGAGTGTTGGAACTGTTCCCGCAGCAACAGGCCATCTTCCAGCAACTCACGACGCCGTTCCAGAGCGCGATTACCGGCGACATGAGTCCGCAACAGGCGACCCAGCAGGGCCAGCAACTCATCGACAGCGTGCTCGGTCAGTAACCTGTTCGGATTCCTGTCATGGCTACTGAAGACGTGTACCAGCGTGTACCGGATTCGTTGTACGGACGGCTGAAGCGGCGGGTCTCGGCGTTCGTCAACGACCACGTGCGACTGATGTTGCTCGGTCCGGCGCTGGTCGCGCTCGTCGTCATCTTCGTCTACCCGGTCTTGTTCCTCGTCTGGAGTTCGCTCCATCAAACGTTGGGATTCGGCATCGGCACGGAGTTCGCGCCGACGGCCAACTACACGCGGATGTTCTCCGACCCGACGTTCTGGAACGCCGTCGAGAAGACGCTGACGTACTCGTTCGGGTCGCTGCTCGTGTCGATGGTGGCCGGGCTTGCCATCGCACTGGCACTCGACAAGGTGGTTCGGAGACGAGTACGAGACGTGTACACCACGCTACTGTTGCTCTCGTGGGCGGTGCCGCTCTCCATCGTCGGTGTCACGTGGCGGTGGATGTTCAACGGCCAACTCGGCGTGGTGAACAAACTCCTCATCGACCTCGGTCTCCTCCAGGGGACGTACTCGTGGCTCGGCAACCCGACCACCGCGATGGGGGTCATGATACTGGCGGACTCGTGGTCGCGCATCCCGTTTGCGACCATCGTCATCCTCGCGGGGCTCCAGTCGATACCGCAGGAGATGTACGACGCCGCCAAGGTAGACGGGGCGACGACGTTCCAGACGTTCCGACACGTGACGTTACCGTACCTGCGGCCCTCGTTCTTCGTCGCCGGACTCATCACCTGGATGTTCGCCTTCCGAGCGTTCGCCATCCCGACCGCGACCACCGACGGCGGTCCGGCGGGTGCGACGGAGGTGCTCGCCATCTACATCCATCGGTTCGGTATCGCGATGACTGACTACGGCTTCGCGTCGGCGGTGTCGATGTTCCTCGTCGCGGTGACGCTTGTCGTCGCCGCGGTGTACGTGACGTTCATCCTCGAACAGATACGGGAGATAGAAGAATGAGCACGCGACTCGACACGGCGCGCTACCGCCGCCGCCAGCGGTTCTGGAACGCCCTCGAGAGCCCGTACGTCGTCCATCTGGTGTTGTTCCTGTCGGTGTTTTTCATCGTCGCCCCGCTCCTCTGGGAGCTGTTGACTTCCCTGAAGACCAACCAGGCGGTGTACGACTTAAACTACCTGCCCCGGAATCCGACGCTCGAGAGTTACTACATCGCGCTGTTCGAGCGCGGGTTCTGGAAGGCGGTTCGCAACAGCGTCATCATCTCAACCGCCTCGACGGCGGTGGTCATGGCGCTCGGAACGCCGGCGGGCTACGTCTTCAGCCGATACCGGTTCCCGTTCGACAACGCGGTGTTCACGTTCGTCCTCTTCACGCGACTGTTCCCGCCCATCGGACTCGTGGTTCCGTACTACCGCATCATGAGTTCGACCGGACTGCTGAACTCGAAACTGGGAATCGTCGTCGCCAACGTCTATCTCTGGCTGCCGCTGGTCGTCTACATCATGCGCAACTTCTTCATCACCATCCCACGCGAACTCGACGAGGCCGCGATGGTCGACGGCTGTACGAAGATTCAGGCGTTCCGCCACGTCGTCTTCCCGGTCGTTCTGCCGGGGTTCGCCGCCGGAACCATCCTCACCTTCCTCTACTCGTGGCGGGAGTTTCTGTTTGCGTTCACGGTGAGCACCGACCTCTCGTCGATGACCATTCCAGTCGCCACCTACCTCTTCGTCGGCGACACCTCTATCCAGTGGGCGTCGATGGCCGCCGCCGCAGTCGTGGCGACGATACCGTCCGCGCTGGTGGTGTTTTTCTTCCAGCGATACATCGTGGTCGGACTCACGGGAGGGCTGAAGCGATGAGAGAGCAAAGAGACCGTTTCGAAAAATGGACCAAATACGATGAATGATACGACATCTCGTCCGACGTCGGAAGAACGTATCGAGACAGACGTGAGCCTTCGGCTCGACGACGTGACCAAGACGTTCGAGGAGAATGAGGGAGAAGTCGTCGCGGTAGACCGCGTCTCGATGGACATCTACGACGGGGAGTTCGTCGTTCTCGTCGGTCCGTCGGGGTGTGGCAAGACCACGACGTTGCGGATGGTCGCCGGACTGGAAGCGCCGACGGAGGGCCGAATCGAGATACACGGCGAGGACGTCGCCGGCCAGGACCCCCGCGAGCGCAACGTCGCCATGGTGTTCCAGAACTACGCGCTCTACCCTCACAAGACGGTCCGGCAGAACCTCGCGTTCCCGTTGATGATACGCAAGTATCCGGCGGACGAACGCGAGCGTCGTGTCAGTGAGGTCAGCGAACTGCTCGGTATCCCGGAACTGCTCGACCGTCGGCCCGGAGACCTCTCGGGCGGGCAACAACAGCGAGTGTCGCTTGGGCGGGCCATCATCCGCGACCCGGAACTGTTCCTGTTCGACGAACCGCTCTCGAACCTCGCTAGTTGTCCACTCTCTCGATAACTGCATCGGCAAAAGCTGCGCCTCACACGGTAAAGACCGCGAAATGAGACGAAGACTGTCTTGGATGCTGTGATGGGGCGTGAATATGTTGAATCACCTACCTACTTTCCGCTGTGACCGTCGCTCAGACCCATCTCAGAAGACAGCTGTCGCTGTTCGTCAGCCTCGCTTCGGCCGAAGCGAGGCGGTTCAACCGAGTCCGTGTTCGTATCCTGGTGGTAGTCCTTCTCCGTTCGTCCGATGCTTCTCCTTCCAACCGAGTTCGTCGTCTAACACCTGTTCGATCCCATGGAGAAACGCATCGCCGAACGTGAACGCCACTGGCAGTGCTCGCCCACCACGGCGTGGTTGGGCGAGCACGGCCCACTGCAACACGACCCACAACTGCTCTAATAGGAACCCGACACCCACATAGAAGAGCCGAATTATCGTTGATGGCGTCGTTGTCACCGCACGCGCTTCCCGGAACTTCTCGTAGCTCTTTTCGATCCGTGACCGGTGGTTGTAGACCTGTGCCACTTGTCGCGGCGTGCGGTCTTCCAGACCGTACGCCGCGTATCCCGTCTGTTTGAGCCC